>CAIVPM010000104.1 GCA_903907815.1 uncultured Chitinophagaceae bacterium
AGAAGATATTAAACCAATCGTTAAAGAAGATATCAAACCAATTGTTAAGGAAGATATTAAAAAGCGTAAAAAAGTTATACCTCAAGTTATTAGAAAGATTGTATGGAATAAGTATATAGGTTTAAAAAACTCAATTGGTAAATGTTTATGTTGTAATGCTGAAGAAATTAGTATTTATAATTATGAATGTGGGCACGTAATAAGTGAATTTAATGGTGGTGATATAATTATTCAAAATCTAAGACCAATTTGCGGACATTGTAATCGTTCTGTTGGTTCTTATAATATGGATGAATTTATGGATAAATATGGAATTGAAAAATGTAAAAATTGGAATGGTATTAATGATTAACGTTTCCTAATAATCTTAACCCCGAATCTTTCATTAGTATCTTTAATACTTGCAGACAGTGTTTTCTGATTCCATAATAGAAATTTAGATAAAGCACCAGGTGTGTAAATGTTCGTATAATCCTCACCCATTCCCCTATGCCGCTTCAAATAGCGGGCTTTACGTTCTGGGTCTTTGTGTGTGGTGAAGTCGTCGTATGGTTCTCCATTTGGTTTAATTGCGCCGAAATACACTTTCTTAAGTCGTCCTGTTTCTGGGTTCGTGAATTTAATCATCCATTTCTTTGTAGGCTTGTCGCTTTTATAAAGATAAATCTTTTCTACCATTTTTAATCTTTATATATATTAAGAAAAGATTTATTAAATGCCTTATGATGTCAGAAAAGTTAGTAATGGTTACTATGTTGTCAATGTCGATACTGGCAAACGTTATAGCAATTCGCCATTTAAAACCCGTAAAGAAGCCGAATCACAACGTAAAGCCCTATATGCTTACGCTAACCCGATGACAGAAGGTGCAGGCTTTATAGCCAATTTATTCGGAGGTGCTAGAAAAGATTTAAGCAAAAGCGATAAAGCATTTTATAATAAAGTTAAAAGTATACCTATGGTTTCTATGATGGTAGTTAGGAAACCTCTTGCTTCAGTCTTTGGTAAGTTATTAAATCTTATTTCAGGTGGTAAATGGAATCAGGCATTAGCCAATCAGCCACACGATAAGTTATTCCATCTTTACGTTCTAATGACTTATATGGACGGTGGAACTGTTAAATTCGCTTTAACTGAAAGAAATGAGACTGTCAGGTTCCGTAGTGCTGGTAGTGCAGACTTTGTAGATAATAAAAGTGATGTTATGCAAGTTCCTTATAATGCTAATTCATTGACACTAGGTGCTGTATTTGATAATGCTGTTAAAGCAGGTGGTAGTGGTATATGGACTTATGATTTCAATAAGAACAATTGCCAAGACTATGTAATGACTTTATTGCGTGGTAATAATTTATTAAATCCAGAACTAGAAAAATTTGTAAAACAAGATACTAAGGAATTGGTAGAGAAAACATTACACCCTGCAGTACAAGCAGGTTTAACCGCTGTTACTGATATTGCTGCAATAGGTCGTAAGATGGTAGGAATGGGCCTAGATAATCCTTGTATTCATCATAATGAACTAG
>CAIVPM010000105.1 GCA_903907815.1 uncultured Chitinophagaceae bacterium
ATATTTCGGGGATAGCAGCAAAAGTCCAGCCTCCTTTACCAGGGAATTTTTCCAGTAAATAATCCTTATCAACCAATGGCAACATCAGCACTTATCATTTCCTTTTTGCAATAAATATCTTACCATTTATACTGGTAATATGGGTAGTCTTATTTTCCTTTTTAGCATCAACACTACTTACCCATAACTTATAGTCATATTTTGTATCACTACCTTTAAAAGTCAACACAGAATCGGGCAACTTGTCTTTAATAGAGCCATATTGTTTTTCTATTGCAGTTAACTTCTCTCCCATATTTAAAAAATAAACATCATCTGCATTAACTTTAAATGACAATAAATTCGTATTTGAATTCAAGACTACAGTTAAGTATTCCTTTTCAAAATGATAGGTAGAAGAATCAACTATCTTATCTCCAAAAACTCTATTGCCATAACTACTAACAAAATAATCGTACCCATTCACATTTACCATATCGTACTTCGACGAACTACTAAAATAAATTTTAGTATCGCTTTCTACTTCATCGTATTCACCTACATATTTAATATTAATAAGTTCCAGTATTTTTTCTTCCTGCTGATACTTTTTTACAGAATCACGTTTTATCAGAGAATCTAAATTCTGTGAGAAATAGGGTTGTAAATAACTAAGCCCATGTTTTTCATTTATATAAGCTGTAATAGAACTTATCTGTTTTAAATCTTTAGCAGGAAGCAATTTCGTAGCTTTAATCAACTTACTATTTACCAGTAAATGATTCTTTTCCATCAGACTTTCAAAATGAAATTTCTGACTTCTTAATGACACACTAAAAGCACCCCAAGGGCCAAAGGAACACATGAATACGAGGATGCATAATGACTGTGGAATAACCTTGATATTCTTTTGTTTGCTAACCAGAAAATAAGTAGCAATAAATAACAACCACAAAGCAAGGATTAACACAAAGTATCTCAACTCAGTAATGCCATAATCGCTTACCCTACGCTTTATAGCCAGAAATAACAAGATCAATAATGGATAAATTGCAAAGTAGAAAAAACGAGAAAAGGTCAGCATCCATTTATTGCTTTCTTCATTGCGGATTGGATGTATTAACAAGAAGGACAATATTCCTGCAACAGAGAAACCAAGCACCATGTATGATACCCAGCCAATAGGCCAATGAAGGGTAAATACAATCTTGAACATATATGCATAGAGTATAAACAAATAGATAGTAATAATAGGTAAGAAAATATACTGGGTAAACACTTTTAATCCCTTTGGATAATCGGTTTCCTTTTCTAAAGAAGTGAAGTCATCAGGAAATCCTGCAAGAAAGAATATAGTATTAAATACACCTGCGATAACAAACCACAAATCGGCGTACAACTTATAATTTATGTTCGCTAAAAACAATTTATCAATTGCCAGCAAAGCCAATGATAATCCCATATACAATATAGTTGTATACAGTGCTGAGATAATAAAGCGAATAAAAAGTATTTTATTGTACTGCCAGAATCCATTCATCTCAGCAGACATGGAGAAGGGTATAAATGCAATTAATAAATGTAGTCCGATTACAAACATTAAGAACCTGATATTGCTAAAATAGGACAATGTTTCTGGCAGAGAATAATAGTAGCCAACTACTGCCATCACACCTATAATCTGTAATAAGAATTTAAGCGTAACAGAGAAATATTTCCTTTCTAAAAATGCAACAATAGCAACTTGAAACAACATGGCTATATAACAGCACATAGTAAGTTTTAACTGCCAGTGGTGTGCTTCGTTATATTCATAATTCCTGTGACTCTGTAGTATAATAACTGCCACACCTACAATAGCAGATATAATTGCAAATGGGAATCTTTTAATAGTATGGATAAGATTACTAAACAGTAATGAAAGTGATGGAAGTTTCATAACAGCATTTTTGATTGCTCCAAACTTAATATTAAATCAGGAGAATACATAACCTTGATTATAGATTGAAGATATTACTGATTTATTTAAAATTGAATCAGCTATTCTTATTTGCTTTTTTAAATTGCATCATTTTTCCAAAATGCTGCTTTCTGTATAAGGCAGAAATTGCTTCTGCAACTCGCTTTACTTTAGTATCATCTGTCTTGGCAGAATCAATCCAGTTGCCATAATAACGCTGATGGCCTTTGGATAATGTTTTAAAGAAATCCAAAGCTTCTGGTTCTTCTTCCAGACAGGAAGTAAAAAGTTCGGGGAGAATATATTCTGCTTCATCCTGTTCTAACTGAACAGAGATTATATCACCTGGCTTCTTCATTAGTTTCTTTCGGATAGTTGCATTTAAAGCCATAAAGTAATCACCTTCACCTGCGGGTAATAAACCAATACCACTAAAAGTGTAATCATCTATTTTGCCCTTCACTCTAAATCCTCTTTTATCATCAGGATGAATCTTAGTTGCAATCTTCAATGGAACAATAATATGTACCCACCCTATGTAGTTCTTTTTATCTTCAATTTGTGCGGTAAAATTGACCATGTTTATATAGTCTATAATGCTTTTAAATTTCTTTTAATCCCCTGCCACTTACTTCTCTTCAAAGGTGAATGTCTAAAGATTTCTTTGAAGGATTCTTCCGTCATTTCTTCCCAGTCGGACCTGGTGAAATTAAGAATAGCAGGTATAGGTTTAAATGCCTCTTCCTGATTTGGCTTAGCAAATCTATTCCATGGGCAGACATCCATACAAGTATCACAACCAAACATCCAGTTATCCATTTTACCTTCAGCGGAGGAAGGCATCATCATGTCCTTTAATTCTATAGTATAATAGGAAATGCATTTACTACCATCTACTACTTTATTTTCCAAGATAGCATCAGTAGGACAAGCATCTATACAATTCCTACAAGTACCACAATAATCCTTTGCAAATGGACTATCATACATTAATTCCAGATCGACAATTAAAGTAGCTATAAAGAAATAAGAACCCGACTTTTTAGTAATTACATTACCATTCTTACCTACCCAACCAAGTCCACTCTTAACGGCCCATGCTCTTTCCAACACAGGAGCACTATCTACAAATCCTCTACCATTTACTTCTCCAATTTGTTCCTGAATAAGTTGTAAATATTGTTTCAGTTGCTTCTTTATTACTTCATGATAATCGTTACCATAAGCATACTTTGAAATCTTTGGAATATCAGCAACCTGATGTTCGGATGGACAATAATTCTTTAGTAAAGTAATTACCGATTTAGCACCAGGGAATAATTTTCTGGGATCTATTCTTAGTTCAAAATAATTCTCCATATACTGCATGGAACCATTGAAACCATTCTTCAGCCATGATTCTAATTTGCGGGCATCTTCATCCAACACTTCTGCCTTTGCTATGCCACAATAGTCAAATCCCAGCTGTGCTGCTATGGAACGTATAGTAGTGGTATGTTGTATAAAAGACAAGTTGAATATTTATATATAAATACAAATATTCAACTCTTAAGCTTTATATCCAATAATAATTATTTATTAGCTGTTAATTGAGAAATGGAAGTCCTTTTAAATAATAGAAACAAGACTTATCAAATACCCTCAATAACTTCATTTAAAGCCTTTACAAAAGCTTCGTTAGCTACTCTTGTGCCAATAGTAACTCTGATATGTTGTGGCAAGCCAAATACTTCAGTTGTTCTTACCATCACTCCTTTCTTTAGCATTAGAGCAGTAAATGCTTCGTTATCCATTACCGTTTTGAATAATATAAAATTTGCTTCACTCTTCCAGTACTTAATGTCTGCTTTATCTAACTCATTATATAAGAAATACTTTTCGGAATGAATTAACGCTCTTGTTTTTTCAATATGGTCTACATCTTTTAATGCAGCAATACCCGCTTCCATAGTCAATGTATTAATCATAAACGGTCGTCGGGTTCTATTAAGATATCCTGCTATTTCTGGAGTAGTAAAACCGTACCCTAAACGAATACCCGCTAAACCATAAGCTTTTGAAAAGCTATGCATAGCAATTACATTCCTACCTTCTTTTACATAGGAAGCAGCGGTTTTAAAATCATCTTTATCAGTGAAATGGAAGTATACTTCATCGTACACAACTACTACATGAGGTGGCAAATTATAAATAATCTTATCAGCAACTTCTTTGGTTAGATATGAACCAGTAGGATTATTAGGAGTACCTAAGAATAATAGTCTTGTTCTGTTATTTACAGCATTTAAAATAGCGTCTGCATCAACTGAAAAGTCATCTGGATTTAATGGCACATCTACACAAGTACCTCCCTGCAATTCTGAAATATTTTTATACGCCAGGAAAGTTGGTGTTGAAACGATAAACTCCAGGCCTTGTTCCAGAAAAGCTCTTCCAATAAGTTCTATCATTTCGATACCACTATTTGCCGTAACAAACTGATCAACATGAAACTCATGATTATAAAATTCTTCAAGTGCTTCTCTGAATTTTTCATCACTCTGAAAACTATACTCATGCAATGAAGCAATATTATCCTGAATAGCTTTCATAGCTAAAGGAGATGGACCAAGCATATTCTCGTTGGAAGAGAGTTTATAAAACTGCATATCGCCATTCACTTCATCCCTTGTACTACCCCCTTTATATTGTTTTGTTCTTACAATATGCGGTTTAAATACATTATCAATTCCTACTACATCATTAATCTCCTTCATAGCTGTAAAGTTTACATTATTAATAAATTATCCTATGCTTTGCAATAAAACCTGCCAGGCATTTTGCACTTCATTCTTTCCAAGTAATTCCTTAGCATACAGATGTAATTCCTTCTCCATTTCTTCGGGATTAATGGAATAATACTGTACAATATTTTTCACTCTTTCATCTTCAAATCCTGGATTAACCATTGGCATTTCGGGAACATTTCCTAATTGACCAAGATTGTTTCCTGTGAGAACAGTACTCTTTTTAATTGTATCAGGTAAAGCGTCTACTCCAATGCCCAATTGAGTATTGGGTTTCTCCACCATAAATAAATTATCGGAAGATACTTTGCAATACCAGTCCCCACCCAATCTGGCAACATGATTCATTTTTCGTTGATCAATCATATCGCCTTTATCATTCAGAATACTTTCATCAACATGGAGATACAATATTTCAGCAATAACCAGTTGACCTGCACCACCTTCTTCACCAAGGCTTTTAACTTCCAGCACTTTACATTCCATCTTAATCTTTGCTTCCTTTACTAAAGGAGGTTTAATATAAAACGGTGTCTGTTTTGTAAAGCCCGATTTGATAAACTCATCAGTACCTTTTGGGTATTCACAACTACTAAGACTCATTTGCTGAACCATATCATAATCGCAGATACTAATACCTACTTCTGCAACTTCCAACACATTCTCTAAAGTATGCTTAGTGGTATTATCTCTTCCTCTTCTTGAAGGAGAGAAAATAATTATTGCAGGATTAATGGAGAATATATTAAAAAAAGAAAATGGGCTAAGATTCACATTCCCTTCCTTATCAATAGTACTTGCAAAGGCAATAGGACGTGGAGCAACGGAATGTTGCAACCATGCCTGACGAATAGGAAGCGATAGTTCTGAAATATTTATAGTCATAATAATTAACGAATTAGCGGATTAACTAATTGAAGAATTAATACATTGAATCATTTTATAATCTGAGTTTTAAGATATTTTATTAACCCTCCTATTTTCTTTGATAAGTCAGTCACTTTTATAGAATAATATAAATAAGAATTATCATCAATTATTTTTGCTCTATGCAATATTGTAAATTGATTAAAGACCTCTCCTGAAGAGCCTTTTGCATAGTACAAAAATCTTATAAATACCCTATTATTATCATATTCAAATCCTTCTGCTATATTATTAGAAATTGAAGATGCAGCTGCCCTTATTTGATCTTTCATTCTAAAATCTGATTTCATATTCGCTCCTTCACAAAAAACATACACTTCAGCAGCAAAGTTTACAGCTTCATTCCATAAAGGCAACTCTGTAAAAGATAAATAAGTAGCCATTAATCCTAATTTAGCGTATTAACAAATTCGTTCTACTTTGATTAGTAATTTAAGGAATTCGCCAATTCGATAATCCGCTAATTAGTTAATTAAACTCTTATATTTTCTTTCTTTTCAGAATACTAAATTCTTCTTCGTTTTCTTTCACAATAGTGTTTTTCAATCTACCCAATCCTTCTATTTCCATTTCTACTACATCTCCTTCTTTCAACCATTGTTCAGGGTAATCAGGATTATTTAGTTTGCCTGTACCGTTAAGTTCAAGGAAGCAACCTGTGCCAACTGTTCCACTACCAATTACATCGCCTGGGAAAATAGTTGCACCATAGCTGCAACGTTCTACCAGTTCAGCGAAAGTCCAGTCCATGTCACCCAGATTTCCATCACTAACCTGTTCTCCATTTACCCAGCATTTCATGCTTAGTTTCCAGGCTTTTCCATTGTGATTTTCTTTAGGTGCAATTTCATATTGTTCCAGTTCATCCAATGTAACAAGGCATGGCCCGATAACAGTAGAGAAGTCTTTACCCTTTGCTGGCCCAAGATTCAACAACATTTCCTCCATCTGTAATCTACGGGCACTCATATCATTCATAATCATTAAGCCACCTATATATTCATCAGCATCTTCTGCTTTGATGTTTCTACCAGCTTTACAAATAACAATTGATGCTTCCAATTCGAAGTCCAGCTTCTCAAAATGATCTGGCATACACTTAATATCACCAGGCCCCTGAATACTATGATGATTGGTAAAATAGAAGATTGGATACTGATCAAACTCTTCAATCATAGGAACTTTTCTGTTCCTACGTGCTGCTGCAACATGCTGACGAAAAGCATATCCATCTCTGCAAGAAGTAGGGAAAGGAACTGGTGCAAGTATATTTACGTCATCTATTAATGCACCTCTATCTTCACTAATTCTTCCTTCCACAATTGCTGCATTGGTAGCCTGAGCTATTGGAAACATATCCTCCCAGTAATTGAGAAACATGTTCATACTATTAGGTAACGCTGGATTTACCAGATCACAATCATACAAACGATTATTGTGTAAAAACGCTAACTGATCGCTACCATCAACTAAATAAGAAACTAACTTCATAAATATATTTTAAGAGAATAAACAGATTTTAGAATGCGAATTTATGTAATAGCGGACTATATAATATACTAATCCGCTAAGACTCAAATTCTTTCATATTAAAGATTACCTCTTAACTCTTGTTCTCTTTCTATTGATTCGAATAATGCTTTAAAGTTTCCTTTACCAAAACTCTTTGCTCCTTTTCTCTGAATAATCTCGAAGAACACAGTTGGTCTATCTTCTACAGGCTTAGTAAAGATTTGTAAC
>CAIVPM010000106.1 GCA_903907815.1 uncultured Chitinophagaceae bacterium
CGATTTTGTACATAAAGCAGGGCTGGCAGAAACCGGAAACAAAGCATCTATTTCGCTAAAACGACTTGCTAAAAAAGTATTGGCACTTGCTTTAAAAACTGTTTGTAAAGAAATTAATCATCAACAAAAAGGAAACGAAGCTATTTTAAAAACCTGTGGTGCTACCATGTCAAAGAATAGCAACACCCACAAACTGGGACTACTACCTGTTGCACAAAACCTTACAGGGAAATGCGGTTCTCAACTTTTTGAATTAATAGTAAAAGTGAAGAAAATAAAAGGACTAAATAATAATGGAACTGTTTTTGCATTTACAGAAATGGATAATGCTTCTGATGATATCAGCACCTGGAAAAAAGAACATTCAAGCTGTCATAGTATGACCTTAACAGGTCTTAAAAAAGCAACTATGTATCTTGTTTCAGCAGCTTACAAAGGCACAACCAACACCCCTTTAAACTGGTGCACTACCATTATTGTAGCAACTAAAGCAGGATAGCTTAAGTACAAATATGATAATTGGATAATTTGACAATTTGATAATGAAATACAGTACAACAATTTATCAATAATGCAATTAAACAATTTAACCAAACCCTACTTTAATTTAAGCTTCTTGATTAATGCATTGATATCTTTAGTATATTCAATCAGTTCTGCTTCCTGTTCGTTAATGAATGTGTTATCATCCAGTTTACCTAACACCGCATCTCTTTCAGCATCATTCTCATACACCATATTTCTAAATGGATTAGAATAATCTTTCTCTCTTGATTTACGAATATTTTCTACTAACCAGTTTTTACTTTCTACACTTTGCAACAAGAGTTCCTTTAATTGATATCCTGTTAAGGAAGATAGTTTTATTCCAGTAATATCCTGTAAACTGGATAACCCATGAATCATCTTTTTACGAGTATATTCCTTTCCTTCCAGTTCATAAAATTCATGTATACCTTCCCATGATTTTATCTTACCTTTTTTAATAGAAGTCTTCATAGATTCTACTTCCTTAGATGGTATTAATTGGCCACCAATATTCACCCATTCTGTTCGATTCAATCTGGTAGGAAGATTTTTTATAATATCTCCCAAAGACTTAGCATTATGATGATTAATCAGTTCTATTAATTGTAGTGTTCCATAATATTTAATCATATTACGAAATACAGTATAAGAGTTAGCAACCTTCATGAAAACAGTTTTACGTTTTGAATTTTCAAAACGATCTGTTGTAATCTCCAAAGAATCTACTGCTTCAATATCGGAAGTAAATAATCTTTTCCCATGTTTTACAGATTCAACCTTTGTAGACACTCTTCCAGGCTGATGCAATTCAAGATAAGCTTCTCCGGTAAGTTCTTCTAACAAGTTTAATGTGTCAAACATTTCATTTACCGTATCTGGAGCCAGATAATCATATTCTATATGTTGGATCTTACTATTTCTTTTATCTCTGTCGATATACTTCCAGCTATTCCTTGCTAATGCATACATATTATACATAAACCAGTAGGCAGGCATCACCACTAATCTGTCGTACGATACATCAGTACTAACCAAAGAAAAAGGCACTGGAATATTAAGTTCCGCAGGATAATCTCCCTTAGCTAAAATAGTAAAAGACGCCAGCTGTGAATTATGTTTAATACTAACACATAAACCAGGCCAGAAACCACGCTTAGCAATAAACTCGCCATCGGCACCTCTGGAATTATGATTAGAACCCAGGGTAGCACCTGCAGCAATATTGCTCTGTCCCATGATCAGCGCAGCACATAAAAAAGAATTATTATGATGTTGTTCGTGAGAAGGAAATATCAATGAATTCAACACCTCACAACAAGAGATGGTGGCATTATTTCCCAGATAAGAATTGATCAGTCTTGCGCCATATTTTAATTGAGAATTGGATGCCATAATAAAACGTACCGCCTTTACCCCATAGAATACTTTGCAACCATAATCAACTATTCCATTCACCATTTCGCAGCCTTCGCCTATTTGTGTTTTTCCTTCAGGACCAGAATTGATAGTAAGATTTTTAAGTTTGTTAGCCCCCTTTATATATGCATCGCTTCCTATCCACACATCTTTAATAATAGCACAGTTCTTCACCACCGTTCTATGACCTACCTTTCCATAATAACCTCTTTGATTATCGAACTTTTGCTCTGTAAATTGTTTGAACTTAGATAACAGATCCTGATCGTCTCTGTTTCTGCTCCAGAGATAAGCATCTCCTGGCAACATTCCATTAAAAGGAATTACACTACGGCCTGCATTTTCGTTACAGATCTCCAACCATATTCTAATACTTTCATCTTCCCCATCTTTTACTATACCATTACCAAATTTAGAATAATTGGTAGTCTGCATCTCGTTTACATTCACAATTATTGCTTCATTGCCAATAATATAATACGCCAGATAATGCACATTATTGATTACAACATTGTCACCAAAATCACAACTAATTATAGTTGAATTATATAAACCAACAGGAAGTTTTAAATTGCTGAACGATAAACAATAAGGCTCCAGTTTACCGATACGAACCAACCCATAAAACTTGCAATTTCTAACAAGCTCTGGGTTAAATGCATCGGATACAAATATCTGATTCCAGTCATCGCTTGTATTACGATTTCTTACCAGCATTTCTATTTCAAAAGCAGTTAATCTTCTATAATCAATACCACTTCGTTCCTGCATATCCCTTAAATGATATTCATCCTTACCCTGCGGGATGAACTCTGTAGGAATGAAACCTGAACCCATTGAAGTAATGGGCATCTTTTGAATATCATTTACTGGCATATCAATCGATTATATATTGTAAGTTTATAAACGCACCGAAATATTATTTGCGTGCAAATATCTCTTTAAATCTTTTATCTCTATTTCATTAAAGTGAAAAATACTTGCCGCCAAAGCAGCATCGGCCTCTGCAATATTAAAGACATCTTTGAAATGTTCCAAAGAACCGCCCCCACCACTTGCAATTACGGGGACAGAAAGCAAGGAAGAAAGCGTTTTGTTAATATCCAACGCGAACCCTTGTTTGGTGCCATCATTATTCATAGAAGTAAGTAAAATTTCACCTGCTCCATTATTGACAGCAGAAACTGCCCAATCGATGCATCGGGTATCCGTTTTTACCCGCCCACCATTTAAATAAACGTACCATTCCCCATCTGCTTCCTTCTTTGTATCGATAGCAAGCACTATACACTGGCTACCAAACTCTTTAGCCAGTTGATTAATTAATGCAGGATTTTTATAGGCTGCACTATTAATAGAAATTTTATCAGCACCATTGGCCAGCAATGCAGAAACATCTTCTACAGAACTAATTCCGCCACCTACAGTGAAAGGTATATTGATATGTTGGGAAATGCGATTAACCAGCTCGCTTAATGTTTTTCTTTTTTCATGAGTTGCGGTAATATCCAGAAACACCAGCTCATCAGCACCTTCTTTTGCGTACAATGTAGCCAGTTCTATCGGATCGCCTGCATCTCTTAAAGCAACAAAGTTTGTACCCTTAACAGTCCTACCATCTTTAATATCAAGACAAGGAATTATCCTTTTGGTTAACCCTCTATTTATGGTTGTAGAATTGCTACCCATTGTTCCATTTTTTAAGGTCAGACAATGTTATTCGTCCTTCGTAAATTGCTTTACCTACAATTGCACTTTTGCAACCAATTTTCTGCAATTCATCCAGGTCGTTATTATTACTTACTCCGCCACTTGCAATAAAGTGCAGCGAAGGAAATTGATGGATAATGTTTTTATATAATTCTATAGATGGCCCTTCTAATTTTCCATCCTTACTTACATCGGTACAAAATATTTGCTGCACCCCTCTATCAATATATTGTTGTATAAAGTCAATAATATTAATGTCTGTTTTATTGATCCATCCATTAATAACAATCATCTCGTCTTTTACATCGGCACCCAACAAAAACTTATCAGCACCAAACTGGTCTAACATCTCTACAAAGAGTTCTTCATCTTTCACAGCAAGGCTTCCAATAGTTGCAAGTGCGGCTCCTGAATTTAACACCACAGACACATCTTCGTTTTTCTTTATACCTCCACCAAAATCAATTACCATATTAGTATTTGAAGAGATCGTTTCCAGTACTTTCCAGTTGATAACTTTTCCAGCTTTTGCTCCATCAAGATCTACAAGATGAAGCCTTGTTAATCCATTATCTTCAAACTCTTTAGCCACTTCTAAAGGGCTTTCATTATAGATAGTCTTTTGTGCATAGTCGCCCTGCGTAAGCCTTACACACTTTCCATCTATAATATCTATTGCCGGAATAATGGTCATGTTTTTAAATTGTTGTATTGTTTAACTGACAAATAGTTTACTTGTTATTTTTCTGAATAGCTGAATACATTATTAGATTTATATTTTTTGAGGAAAACATTTCAACAATATAACAATTATACTATTTAACTATTTTACAATTCAATAAAGTTCTTCAATATAGCTTCCCCAGTAGCAGCACTTTTCTCAGGATGAAACTGTACACCATAAAAATTATCTTTATGTAATGCCGAGCTATAAGGCAATATATAATTGGTAGTTGCTATAGTATCCTCACCCAGAGATGCATAATAACTATGCACAAAGTAGCTATAACTATCTTCCTTAATACCCTTGAATAATGGACTCTTTAAATTGTAAATATTGTTCCATCCCATCTGAGGAACTTTAAGTCTCAACTCTAATACATCTTCATTTAAAGAAGAACCAAGGGCAGGAATATTATTAGTAAACTTCTTTACTTTTTCATCAAAGATCCCCAGACAATTAGTATTGTTTTCTTCAGAATAAGAACACATCAATTGCATACCAAGACAGATACCCAGAACAGGCTGTTTTAGCTCCTTAATAAAAGTATCCAGCTGCCTTTCTTTCAGGTAATTCATTGCTGTGCTTGCTTCCCCTACTCCTGGAAATATAACTTTATCTGCAGCAGCTATGGTATCTTTATTATCAGTAACAACAGCATCAATACCTACCCTATTCAGAGCATACAAAACACTTTGAATATTTCCTGCATTGTATTTTATTATTACTAAATTCATTTTATATATTTGTGTATCCTTAAGCGGAAGTAGCTCACCTGGTAGAGCGACAGCTTCCCAAGCTGTAGGTAGCGGGTTCGAGTCCCGTCTTCCGCTCTGCTATTGCAATACAGTTTTCAAGAAATGTTTTGTAGCATCTTCAACTCCATTATTTTTCCCAGCTAAAGCCTTTATAAAAGCAGTTCCTATTATAGCCCCATTGGCATACTTACAAGCCGATTCAAATGTATATTTATCCTTTATACCAAAACCTACCAGAACAGGATTATTTAATTTCATATCCTGTAATTTTTTAAGATAAATCTCTACAGCATTAAAGTCCTTATCACTACCGGTAGTGGCAGAAGAACTTACTGCATATAAAAACCCGGAGCTTAGTTTATCTAAGGTATAAATTCTCTCATCAGACGTTTCAGGAGTTACCAGAAAAATAAAATCAAGACCATACTTTTTAATGATAGCACCATACTCCATTTCAAATTCATGCTCGGGCAAATCAGGTAGAATTAATCCATCAATACCTACACTGGCTGCTGTAGCACAAAAGTTCTCAAAACCATATTGCAGAATAGGATTTAAATAGCCCATCAATATAACCGGAACCTTATTAATCGGGTCTGAGACACTACCAGTACGAAGTTGTTTTAACTGATCAAACAATACCTGAATAGTCATACCATTTTTCAAAGCAACAGCACTACTTTCCTGAATGGTTTCTCCATCAGCCAAAGGATCACTATAAGGCATTCCCAGTTCTATTAGGTCAGCACCATTTGCAGCCAAAGAATGAATTACTTCCATTGTACTATTCAGATTGGGGAAACCTGCAGTACAATACACATTCAGTACTTTTTCTTTCTTATGATTAAATAATGTTTTTAGTCTGCTCATAATGGTCGGTTATTTATCCTTCAGAAATGTAAAATTCTATTGAGTCCAAAAAGTGTTTACTAATGTAAACTACTTCTTTTCCATTGCGGTCATATAAGTAGTAAGATCTTTATCACCTCTACCACTTAAACATATCACCACAGTATCTTCTTTATTAAACTTCATCTTCTTCAACACCGCTAAAGCATGGGCACTTTCCAATGCAGGAATTATTCCTTCCATCTTAGCCAATTCAAAAGCAGCATTCAATGCTTCCTCATCAGTAGCATCTAAAAACAGCGCTCTTTTACTATCAAACAAATGTGCGTGCAAAGGACCAATGCCCGGATAATCCAACCCTGCGGAAATGCTATGAGGCTCTACTACCTGACCATCGGAAGTCTGCATAACAATACTTTTACTTCCGTGCAAAATACCAGGGACACCTAGCGTAGTAGTTGCTGCACTATATCCAGAATGAACACCCAAACCAGCAGCTTCAACGGCCACCAACTTAACCGATAAATCATCTAAGAAATGATAGAAAGCTCCAGCAGCATTGCTACCACCGCCAACACAGGCTATTACATAATCAGGAAGTTCTGTATTTATCTTTTCCTTCAACTGCCATTTTATTTCATCGCTAATTACACTTTGAAAACGTGCCACTAAATCAGGATATGGATGCGGTCCTACCACACTTCCTATTATATAATGAGTATCATTTGGATGATTAATCCAGTCGCGGATAGCCTCGTTGGTAGCATCTTTCAAAGTCTTGCTTCCACTGATCGCAGGTACTACTGTAGCGCCCAACATTTTCATTCTAGCTACATTGGGAGCTTGTCTTTCTATATCTTTCTCCCCCATATACACAATACATTCAAGCCCTTTCAAAGCACAAACTGTAGCAGTAGCTACACCATGCTGACCAGCACCTGTTTCGGCAATAATTCTTTTCTTGCCCAAACGTTCTGCCAGCAATATCTGCCCAATAGTATTGTTTATTTTATGGGCACCAGTATGACATAAATCTTCCCGTTTTAAATAGATATTAGTCTGATAAAGTTCACTCAGTCTTTTAGCATAATACAAAGGAGTGTATCTGCCGGCATAGTCTTTTAATAAAGCCTGAAATTGTTGCTGAAAGTCTTCCGATTCAATAATGGACAAGTAACTATCTTTCAGTTCCTGCACATTCTTGTGAAGCATTTCGGGAATGTATGCTCCACCAAATTTTCCATAGTACCCATACTCGTTGGGCTGTTGATACGTGATAAACTGTTCCAAAATATTTCTATTGAGATTAGAAGAAACCCAGAAATATTATTTCCTTCTTTCCTCTGGTTTAAAAATAACTAAACCACTACTTTCTTCTACTCCAAAAGCCACTTTATTCTGATCGTATATAACTTTATAGCGATCAATTTTCTTTAAACTAGCATTGCTATTATATAGCACATTGTAGATTCCGATACTTTTAATCATATCATCAAATGTGTACTTAATAACCCAGTTACCTACTTTAGTTACCGTATGTGTTTCAGTATACTCAATTGGTGTTCCTGCAATATTATCTACTAACCCTAATGGATTTTTATGTACGCTGCTATTAGTAGCATCTTTTTTAAGTTCAGGTCTGAAAGAATAATCTTGAATATATCCAAACTGAGTTAGGTTAATTATATAAGAAGCATTATAAATGGAAACAGAATACTTACCTGCCTGATTTACAAAAAAAGTAACCTTCAATTCATCAGGGTTTCCAGCAGGTGCAAGATAGTAAGGACTTGTACCATCAATAACTGCACCCTTCACAACTGTGGTAGTATCTTTCTGAACAACTTCAGGCTGAAGCAAAGATGATTTACCAGGTTTTGAAACTAATGAACCAGAAAAAGTTTTACCCTTTTTATCAGTATGAACCTTGACTGTATCCTGATAAAGTTGATTATTAGCAAATTTGTAAGAACCATTATTAAAGTTATTGTTTCCCCCTCCATTATTAGTCTGTGGAAGTTCATCTAACTGACCTAGTGGACTTTGTGCAATTATATTCTGAACAGAATCAATTGGCTGCAAATCATCCAGTTGTCCAATCCCTTTAGGTGTAGTAGGCGTAAAATTGTTTGATCCTGGGAAATTAAATGCATCCTTAACTTCATCTGGCAGAGGCGCCAATACATTAGTAGTATCCTCATGGTATGGAAGAAATACAGTATTAATCCCTTTAAAAGGTAAAATAGTACCGTTTATTGTTTTTGCCTGATAAATTAATTTAGGCTTATACACATTTGTATCCTGTACAAACTTTGGTTTGATTCTGGCTATAAGTGTTGCCGTATCTACCGTTTCATAAAAAGATCCAGAATGAGAAATATAAGTCGGTGCAGCAGTATTTTTTAAACCTAACAAATGAGCAGTATCCACCGTTTCAATAGATTTTTTGGCAGTCTCAATATTGCCTTTTATACCAGATTTCATTTTTAGTAATCTCGAAGTATCTACTGTTTCCTTGGATGAATAGTTATAAGATAAAATTCCTCCTGGCACACCACTTTTCATACTTAACAATCTGGTGGTATCTACTTGTTCTAAACCAGATACAGGATTCTGAACAGCTACCGATTCCAGAGTAGGTATTTTAGAGAACCCAGTTGTATCAACAGTTTCCCTTGTTGAAGAAGCTTGCTCAATTGAATTATTGATGTTGCTATTTTGTTGTTTTAAATTCTGTACAACCTTGTTTGAAACACCACTTACTTCAGCTACAAACATTTTTGGTCTTAAACTAACTGGCAAAAAGGTATTATTCTGACCAGCTTTAGGAACAAAATTTCCTTTTGGTAAATTGGCGCTTTGAAAAGAGTTGGTACTATCTTTTGCAATATTGGTTACCTTTTGAATAGTCTTACTTTGTGGCAATAAAGTCATGGACTGATTAGCCTTTGGTATCAGCAATCCTTTGATAGATTGCGATACTACAAAACCACAGTTCAGTAGTAATATTGGTGCCGTAATTAGTAAAACTTTGAATCTCATTTGATTAGAAAATATAACTTATCTATAAACGTTTGATATTATTAACGAAGGAATTGACCATTTTAATATCTTTAATACCAGAAGTTATTTCAAATTTGCTGTTAATATCCACCGCAAACAGGTCTTTTCCTACAGAATCCATCCTAAATTCGAGTATTTTCTCATAATCTTCAGGCTGAATGCCTCCACTAAGGAAAAAAGGCTTTTTAATATCTAATCCCATCAGTTTAGTCCAATCAAACTTCGTGCCAGTTCCGCCATACCCTGCCCCCTCCGTATCAAACATAAACATATCTACCACATCCAGATAATCCTTTATTTTCCATAAAATATTATCATCATTCCCCAGTCTGAACGCCTTAATGGTAGTTACATAACTGGAAATCTTCTCGCATTCCCTCGGGGTTTCATCTCCATGAAGTTGAACAAGGTAAAGACCACAATCATCTACAATTCTAACTATTTCATCGGTATAGGCATTCACAAATACGCCTACTTTATTGATATTGCCTTTCAACTTTTTAATTTCAGTCGAGGGAACATGCTTAAAAATATAACGGGGAGATTTGGGATAGAATATAAAACCACAAAATTCTACGCCTAATTCATCAAGGGCTTTCACCTGATCAATATTGGTCATTCCACATACTTTTACTCTCATACCAATTTTGCATTTAGTTCTGTTACAAATCTGGCAAAGGCAATCGCTGGGTCAGCTTCTTTCATAAAGTTCTCTCCTATCAGAAAACCCTTAAAGCCTGCTTTTCGCAAAGTTACAATAGAATCTGTTTCAGATATTCCACTTTCAGCAATGGCAAATTTTTCGGAAGGAATCTTATCAAATAACTTTAAAGAGGTCTCTATATTCACTTCAAAGGTCTTCAGATTTCTATTGTTTACCCCTACAAAATCAACAGCATCACAAACATGACCAAGCTCTTCTTCGTTATGAACTTCCAGCAACACTTCTAAGCCCAGCTTCTTAGCCAGATTAGCAAACTGCTTCACTTCTTGTACGGACAAACAGGCCGCTATCAGCAAAATAACATCTGCCCCTATTGCTTTAGCTTCAATAATCTGAAATTCATCAATCATAAAATCTTTACGAAGGATAGGGATATTATTATGTCGGGCACTTTGTACATCATTCATTGTACCACCAAAGAATTCTTCATCTGTCAGTATAGATATACCCGATGCAAATTGAGCATAGGCTTCGGTTACTTCTTTCACTGTAGCCCTATCATTTATAATCCCTTTAGAGGGCGACTTCCGTTTGTATTCTGCAATAATCCCTGTTCTTGCAGAATACAGTAAGAATTCTCTTAACGAAATGGTAGGCCTCTCGAAATATGGTTGCTTTTCAAGCACTATATTTTGATTAGAAGCCTGCTCCTTTCGCAGCTGCACTTCTACCCTTTTATGGGCTATGATGGTATCAAGAATATTCATCTATTGAAGGGTTATTAGTTTTTGTAATGTATGGTAGGCCTTACCTTTCTCCAGACTATCTACTGCCGTTTTATATGCCTCATCATACGAGGCATACTTGCCAGTACAATGCAATGCCATTGCCGCATTGGCCAATACAACTGCATTCTGCGACCAGGTTCCTTCACCCTTTATAATCTTTGCAAATAATGCCGCCGCTTCTTCTACACTATCGCCTCCACTTATATCATCCGCATATACAATTCGCTTACCCAACTGTGCCGGAGTATACACCTTCTCCCCTTCTTTAGTAATTACTTTGGTATCACTTGTAAGGGATATTTCGTCGTAGCCATCCAGCGAATGAATAATAGTAAATGGATTATCCGATTTCTGTAAAAGATAATTATAAATACGGGCCATCTCCAGATTATACACGCCCACCAACTGATACTTTGGCTTAGCAGGATTCACCATTGGACCAAGCATATTAAAGAATGTTCTTACCCCAAGATTCTTTCTGATGGCACCTACGTTTTTTAATGCAGGATGAAAGAGAGGGGCATGCAAAAAGCAGATATTAGTCTCCTGCAATTCTTTGCTAAGCTTAGCATTATCATTACTGAATTTATAGCCCAGTTGCTCCATCACATTCGATGAACCACTTACCGATGTTGCTCCATAGTTGCCATGCTTAGTTACTTTCTGTCCAGCCCCTGCAACTATAAAACAAGAGAGTGTAGAAATATTAAACGTATTCTTGCCATCGCCACCGGTACCAACAATATCAAAGGTTTCAACCCCTCCAAAATCCACTTTTACACAAAGGTCCAGCAAAGCATCTCTGAATCCCCTAAGCTCTTCAATGGTAATAGTACGCATCAAAAAGACCGTAATAAAAGCAGTTATTTCATGCTCATTATACAAGCCATTCGAAATCTCCATCAGCACATCATAAGCCTGTTGATGCGTTAATGTTTTATAGTCAAATAAATGCTGTAATATTTTCTTCATCATTCCAATTTTAAACCCTAAGTCATAATAATTAAGCAACTAAATTGTATTCAATTCTTAATCATTAATTTTTAATTATGTATTCCTCCTGACTCCTATCTCCTGTATTCCCTCCTTGCCTTGTATTCCTCCCCCTTACTTCAAAACCCAGTTCCTAACCATCTTCTCCCCATCAGGAGTCAAAACACTTTCAGGATGAAACTGAACTCCTTTTATATCATATTGTTTATGTTGCAAGGCCATTATATAGCCATTATTATCTTCCGCAACCACTTCCAGTTCTTCCGGAAAACCAACTTTATCTATTACCCAGCTATGATATCTCCCTACCAGCATATTGGCAGGTAAATCAACAAATAAATCATTAGCCGTTTTCCTTCTCTTTTCGTCCACTATTAC
The DNA here is from genome assembly GCA_903907815.1 of uncultured Chitinophagaceae bacterium. Lineage (GTDB taxonomy): Bacteria > Bacteroidota > Bacteroidia > Chitinophagales > Chitinophagaceae > CANFLJ01. Next base: position 11,869 of record CAIVPM010000106.1, read on the forward strand.
GGGCAGTGCAACCCCATGATATACCGTTGTAAGATTCACCAGTGTACCACCAAAAGCCTCACCAATAGCCTGATGACCAAGACATACCCCCAGTATCGATTTAGTAGCTGCATATTCTTTTATTAAAGGATTCAACAGACCAGCCTCTTTAGGTATACCCGGACCAGGAGATATAATTATTTTATCATATTTACCTACCTCCTCCAAAGCTATTTCATCGTTTCTTACCACCGTCACTTTATTATGAATAATCTTCTCTAAAAGATGTACCAGATTGTAAGTAAAAGAATCGTAATTATCAAAAACCAATATCTTCATTGTATCAACTTTATATGTATTTATTTTCCAAAGTCTCCTTTGTTCAATTAGCTAATTTGCGAATTAACGAATTAGCGAATTAGTAATCATCCGTTATCAATTTATATCCTGTGTATTCAATTCTTAATTATTAATTCATAATTCTTAATTGTTTCTTTGTATTCCTCCTGTCTCCTACCTCCTATCTCCTGTATTCCCTGTATTACTTTGTGCCTTGTATTTGTACTCCTCTTTGCCTATTGCCTCCTTGCCTTGAATTCCTTGACTCCTGTCTCCTACCTCCTGACTCCCCTGTATTCATTAGCACATTAGCTAATTAGCTAATTGTCTCCGCCTTCCTCAAAGCCATCTTCAAAGCCCCCAGTTTATTCACCACCTCCTGAAACTCATTCTCCGGATTACTGGCCGCCACTATACCGCCACCCGCCTGATACGTAAGTGTATTATTTTTACTTAGAAAAGTACGAATCATGATAGCATGATTACAGCAACCATCAAAGCCCATAAACCCAAGTGCACCACCATAGTAGCTACGTGCTGTCGGCTCAAAGCCATCAATCAATTCCATAGCTTTATATTTCGGAGCACCACTAAGTGTACCAGCAGGGAAAGTTTTTGCCAGCATCAGAAACGGATTAGTACCCGCAGCCACCTTACCCGTCACCTCACTCACCAGGTGTATTACATGACTATAATAATGAAGCTGTTTAAAATAGTCCACCCTTACATCGCTGCACAATCTACTTAAATCATTGCGGGCAAGATCCACCAGCATCACATGTTCTGCATTCTCCTTTTCATCCAGCAACAGACGCTTCGTTTCCGCTTCATCCACCTCCTCATTACCCGTTCTTTTACAGGTACCAGCAATCGGATGCACTATCGCTTTACCATTATTAATAATCACCTGACTCTCCGGCGACGACCCCATTAATTTATAATCACCATAATCAAAAAAGAACAGATACGGCGAAGGGTTCACATTCCGCAAAGCCCTGTATACATTAAACTCATCACCTGTAAACTGCTGCTGATAACGCCTGCTCAAAACTATCTGAAACACATCGCCACGCATACAGCTTGCAATGCCCTTTTTAACCATCTCCACATAAAACTCATCCGACATATTCTTCGACTCTTCCCCTTTCAGCGCAAAGTAAAACTCCGGCACATCTTTATCTTTTATCAGGTGTTCCACTTTACCATGCTCACTGTCTATTCCCTGCAGTATATTTTCGCACAGGTACAGCTCATCCTTAAAATGATTGATAGCAATTACATACTGATACAAACGGTAACGCATCAAAGGAATCTCCGTTTCATTTTGTCCAGAAACATCTTTTTGTTTCGCAGGCAAATTTATCGAATCAAATAACTGCACTGCATCGTAGGCCGAGTAGCCATATAAGCCCTGTGCAAATTTCACCTCTTTCTCTCCACATGGTTCCACTTCAAAATGTTGCATATACTTCCAGCACAAATCAGGCACTTCACTTGCATGCTGTAGCGTAAGTTTCTCGGGCTGCTCGTTCGGAAATTTCCATTCTATATTGTCTTTCCATTTTATTTCTATCCCACCTATTGCATTAATACAAATAAAACTGTAGCTGTTCTCCGCCACATGAAAGTCGGTACTCTCCAGCAGTATAGTATCCCTAAAATGATCCCTTACTCTCAGGTATATTCCTACAGGCGTATGTATATCTGCCAGCATCTTTTTCACCGTAGTTTTTAGTATCCTTTTTTGCATCTTTCAATCCTTTATTTATTCTTACAACCCATAAAAAAACCCCGATAGTAACTACCGGGGTTGTATAATATTAGTTCAGTTATAGTTATGCCTACACCAACCCCTTGTCGAAGTTATGTTGCCACCACCAAGCTGTATTGTTTATGTTTAATTTCATCAGATTGCAAAAATGTAGTAAAAAGCAATTCCGGCCAAATTATTTTCAATATTTATAGCAATCCATTAGTCAGCAACACATAAATACAATTCAAAACAAGTATATTATCTAACAAATCAAGCAGAACATTCGAAGATATATTAAGAATTTAATGATTATTAATACATTCACTTTATAAGATAACCCTTACTAATACAGTAAACAGCAAAAAATGACATGCGAACTACTATCAATAACTTATGGAGACGACTCGATAATACGCGAACTACTGTCAATAACATGAGTAGATGAAGCAATAACGCAGTATATAGCATGAAATAACACGCGAACTACTATCAAGAACTAATAGAGACGACTTGATAATACGCGAACAACTGTCAATAAACTGAATTGATGAAGTAATAACGCAGTATCTAGCAAGGAATAACACGCCTACTACTATTAAGAACAAATAGAGACGAATCGATAATACGCGAACAACTGTCAATAAACTGAATTGATGAAGTAATAACGCAGTATCTAGCAAGGAATAACACGCCTACTACTATTAAGAACTTATAGAGACGACTAGATAATACGCGAACAACTATCAATAACCTTAGTTGATGAAGCAATAAAATAGTAAACATCAAGGAATAACACGGGAACTACTATTAAGAACTAATAGAGACGACTTGATAATACGCGAACAACTATCAATAACTTATGGAGGGAAATTAAGAACTTTTTTTGTACTATTGAGAATCTGCTGAGAGATACTCTTGAATGATTTTATGCCGAAATTCATCAGTGTAATGATTAGGCATTTCTATAAATAATTTCTTTTTCATATTTACACTTTTTTGTTTTTAAGTGTAAACCTATTTAAGGACAAGACATTTTAGATTAACCTATAAAAAAATAATCCCCAAAAGATCAGTCCTTCAAGGATTTATAGTAGTAATCCAATCCTTGTTATTTTCTTATCGCCATTTTAAATGGTGTATAATTAATTGCTTCATTACCTAGTAACACTACATAATGTCCATCGCTGTTTATGTAAGTAGTAACTTCTACTGGTACGATATTCTCTCCGATTACCGCATTTACTTCCTTCATAAATACCACTCTACCAGTACCCATTTCTACTAACTTCAGACTCAGTTTAGCATCCTTATCCGACATAAACTTAACCTTGAATTTATCAATTGCAGGGTTAGGATAAACCGTCATGTTTGTAGATACTGTTGTTACAGGAACTGGCGTATTCGTAGCTTTACCAAACTTAACATCAGCAAGAGATGCAACAATATGATTGTTGTTTCCACTTCCTATGAAAGAGAATGTAACAGTAACTATATCATCAGCCTTTAAAGTATCATTTGTACTGGTTGATCTGAAGTCTTTAAGATTAACAGCATAATCTTTAAGGTCTCCACTGATTGGCATTGTATAAGTATACTGCTCGCTCCAGTTTGTTATAGATGCTTTCTGAATTACTATTGTTAGCTTACCCGTATTTGTTGCAGCAGCTTTGAATTTAAACTGATTGAATTCGCTCAAACTTCTGCTCAACCCACCTGCTTTCATCATCTTATAGATAGATACATAGTCAGGAACATTTACATCAATAGTTACATTTCTAAACAATCTGAATTCATCTGCTGCAGGCATGATTCCATCATTACTGATAGTGAATTTATTTGGAACAATTGAAGTTTTACTTACACTGTAATTCCAGTTACCATCATTCATGTAAACCATGTCTTTCACAGTATTATCTACTATCAGGCTGATATCACTTTCATAACTATCTTTCACATCAATTGTTACCGGCGTAACACCATTTGGTATTAAAGTAACCGGCACAGATATTGGTGAAGTGGTAGTCATATTCTCGTTACCTCTTACTGTAAGACTGATTGCTCCATTGGTAGCATTCGTGTTGTTTCTTACATTCATTATCAGCTGATTCTGTGTACGGGTAACATCCGTAATATAAGTAGTAGGTATTCCAAATGAATCAACAATCTGATTTACTGGTAATACTGTATTCAATTTTGTAAGAATACTACCCACCATATTCTTAGCCATTGCAGGTTCTACTGCCCATACCTGGAAGTTGTACATAGTATCCTGTATAGCGTAGTTTCTGGTTAACCAGATAGACTGGATATTAAATTTATTCTCATTCTGTTTAACCCCTGCAGAGAAGCTGATAGCGTATTCTATCTTACCATCATTCTGTTGTAACTTATATTGAATGAAGGTCATTCCCTGAACAGATACTTGCTTAACATCCAGCAATTTAGCTTCCTTCAATCTATCACATACAGGTTTAGTGTGAGCATATATATTATCATATGTTCTGGTAAGGAATGTTACCGATTGAGTTGCATTCTTAACTACGTAATCAAATGTCTGAAC
>CAIVPM010000107.1 GCA_903907815.1 uncultured Chitinophagaceae bacterium
AAATGGAAGTATTACTTATTCTATTATTATTGTTTTGAAAAATGAAATTAAACTTGAATCTTCTTTTTCAGTTTACCCTAACCCAATTAAAGGAGAATCAATAAATCTTCATTTTAATAACATTCCTTCTGGTAAGTATAGTATTCAATTGTTTAATAGTACAGGTCAATTAGTAACTGCTGGTACAATAAGCCATACTGATGGAAGTAGCTTAGAAACTATTAGAACTACTCAGGAAATAAAAGGAACAAACACTATAATTATTACCTCCCCTAATGGTGTAAAATCTTCCTTAATTGTAGTTGGAAATTGATGTTAAAGGTTCTTAAAGAAGAGAAGAACTATTTAAAGATTCATAGAAAGACTTCTTTTTGGGTTAAAAAGAAGTCTTTCTGTTCTAAAAAGAACTCTTTCTATGGCAAAAAGGGTACTTTCTATTTCAAAAAGAAGTCTTTTTAATCAATAAAGATATCTTTTCGTGGCAAAAAGAGTTCTTTCCAGGTTAAAAAGAACCCTTTCTATTGCAGAAAGACATCTTTCTGAGGCAAAAAGAAGTCTTTCTACCGTTCAATTTAACGTTTTTTAGCCTTTTAAAGCCATAGAATAGTATTTGTAAGATAAATTTCAGAAGTTTGTAAACACAACTCTAAATGCAACTTTTTAGATCCCTAAAAAGTATACTAATCAGTACATAAGTTTAAAACTAAATATTAATGCAATGAAGGCTGGGAAATTATTTGAATATTCTCTTAGTAGAATTTCTGATGAAAAGATTAGACTTCATTTCGGTAAATACATCCTTATAATTATTTCTTGGTTTTTCTATTGCAAGAAATAATAAAGAGGCTGCTTCTTTTCCCATTTCAAAAGCCGGTTGCGTAATAGTAGATAGGGAGGGATTTAAATAGGATGCCATTGGCATATTGGAGAAGGTAACAATTTTTAAATCTTTAGGAATATTAATGGCGAGTTCGCTACAAATCTGATAACTAAGGATGGCCAGATTTTCTGCAGAGGAGAATAATCCGTCTACCTTCTTTCTTTTCTTAAGTAGGTTATTAATTAAAGTGAAATTAGATATCATGTCATTCGAGCAATTAATGATCAAAGATTCATCCACTTCAATTTTATATTCACTTAAAGCCTCCAGATAGCCTTCTTTTCTTTTTCTACAGGCATAAGCAACATCTGAAAAGGCTAAGAAGCCTATTTTTTTGCAGCCAGTATCAATAAGGTGTTTTGTAGCAATGTAACCAGCATGAAAATCATCGGTAGTAATTTTAGCTGTTTGAACTTCTTCACAAACTCTATCGAAAAGGACTAAGGGTATATTTTTATCAAGTAAATCGTTATAATGAGTAAAGTCTTTAGTTTCTAAGGAAGCAGAGGCTAATATGCCATCTACGCGTCCATTCATAAGGTGTTTTATAATACCTAATTCCTTAGTAGAGCTTTCGTGAGTTAGATATATTAAAGAATGATAGCCTTTTTGCTGGGCAATCATTTCTATTCCATCTATAGCCTTTGAGAAAAAGTTGTTTGCAATTTCAGGTATAACAATAGCAATTGTCTTGTTTTTGTTTCTTCTAAGACTACTCGCATTAGGGTTTGGCTGAAAATTTAGTTCTTCAGCAAGGTCGAGCACACGTTTTTTGGTAATAGCACTTATTTCGTGGCTATCATTCATTGCTTTGGAAACAGTTGCAGCAGAAATATTTAATAATTTGGCAAACTCTTTTATAGTCACGGCAATCGTTTTCTTATTGAGGCATGAAGGTAATAGTTAATTTCTATTCGTTATGAAACTAATTTCTTAATCGTTTTCGTAAAAAATTCGTTAAGTGTTCGAAAAGACTACGAATTTTATCGAAATTTCTAACACATGCTTGTCAAAAAATGTCTATTAGCAATAGCTATTTTTATTAGTTTTCATTCCATTTCACAGACTGTTCAATTGTCTGGAATCGTTACAGGGAATGATAAATCTCCGATTTCAGGAGTAACAGTTCAATTAAAGAAAAGCAAGAAAATTGTCAAAACTGATGCTGAAGGAAAGTTCATGATCAGGTTGCCAAAATTTGAAGCTGATTCATTAATTCTTTCTTCAATTGGTTACGAAACGGTAATGAAATATGTTGAAACTGCCGATCCTTTAACCATTACTATGAAAGAAAATGCTACCGGAATGAATGATATAGTAGTAGTAGGGTATGGTACGCAGAAGAAAAAGGATGTAACTGGTGCAGTAGTATCATTATCTAAAGATAGATTAGAAACATTGCCCAATAATACATTTGCTCAGGCCTTACAAGGTTCAGTTGCTGGTGTAAACATTACAACAACCGGTGGTAATGCTGAGGGTAATAATGCATCCATAAGAATTAGAGGTACGGGCTCCATTACTGCGAGCAACTCACCTTTGATTGTAGTAGATGGTACTCCATTTACAGGTGGGCTTTCTGATGTTAATCCTAATGATATAGAAACAATTGATGTGTTGAAAGATGCCTCTTCTATAGCTATTTATGGAGCAAGGGGGGCTAATGGTGTAATTATGATTACTACCAAACAGGGCAAAAGAGGTAAAATGGTCATAAAGTATGATGGAACTTTTGGGATTGAAAAAATATCCAATAAACCAGACTTGATGAATGGTAGTCAGTTTTATAAATTCAAATACGATAGATTAATTCAGGATTCAATTAATGCTGTTTTAGCAGGAAGCACTGGCAAAAGCCCAGATTCGGTTATTACATTTAATGAACAGAATAATTATAAGAATCATTTATCTACAGATTGGGTTGACTTAGCAACAAGAGAAGGAAGCAGAGTGCAGCATACTCTTTCTATTTCTGGTACTACTGATAAAACTAAATACTATTTTAGTGGTTCGATGCTTAAAGCAAATGGGGTTGCTAAAAATGATCAGTTTACAAGATATACTTTAAGATCGAATTTAGAATATAAGCTATACAACTGGTGTACGATAAATTCGAATACACAATTGTCTTTGAGTAATAGAGATGGTATTGCAGCCGACTTCAGTGGAACTGGAACAGGTGCAGTGTATCTTAGTCCTTTAACAGCCCCTTATGATAGTACAGGTAATTTAACCATGTATCCATGGGATCCATATAATAAAACTTCTCCAGTAGAAAAGATTGCCAATCCGCTTTCTAATTTATTGGTTAAGAATGAAGATAATCAATATAGAATGATTTCGAATAACAGTATTAAAATAGATTTTCCTTTTGTAAAAGGTTTGTCTTATAAATTAAGTACAGGAGTTGAATTAGAATATAATCTAAGAAACACCTATTATGGTGTCAATACTACCAATGGATTTACAAATAGTGGAGAAGCAATCAATTATAATAATTTACAAAGACATTTTTTAGTTGATAATATTCTAACTTTCAACAGAGAGTATGGCAAGCATAGTGTGGGCGTCACCGCTGTTTATAGTATGGAGAGTTCTGATTTTAATAGTGATTCTTATACTGGTATTGGATTTCCAAGTGATGTGTTAACTAATTATCAGATGTCGAGTGCAGCAAAGATTACTCAGACAACAACTTATTGGAAAGCAAATAATCTTGCTCAGTTAATTAGACTAAATTATGGATATGAAGGTAAATATTTATTAACTTTCTCCACAAGAAGAGATGGGTTCTCTGGTTTTGGAAATGATGTTAAATATGGTATTTTTCCTTCAGGAGCTTTTGGATGGAATATTATGAGAGAAAATTTCTTTAAAAACTTTAAGTACGCCAAAAATATCAGTAATCTTAAGCTCAGAACTTCTTATGGGTTAACTGGTAACCAGGCAGTTTCTCCTTATTCAAGTCTTGCTAATTTTAAGGATAGAACTTATTTAACAGCAGTATATGATTCAATAACAGGAACTACTGCAGAAGTAATTAAAAACGGTGTTCTTGCTTCAAAATTATCTAACCCTGATTTGAGCTGGGAATCACAAAAAGAATTTGATTTAGGTATTGATGTTGGTGTCCTAAAAAACAGAATCAATTTCACTTTTGATTATTATTTTAAGAATAACTATAATTTATTGCTTAATAGAACTTTGTCGCCAGTAATGGGTATTCCAAGTATTACTCAAAACATCGGTGAAACAGAGAATAAGGGGTTTGAAATATCTATTAGTTCAATTAATATTACTAAAAAAGATTTTGAATGGTCCTCTCAAATAAATTATAGTAATAATGCCAATAAGCTTACCAAGCTTTATGTTAATAGTGATTCAGATAAAGTTAATCAGTGGATTGTAGGTCAACCTATCAATATTAATTATGATTTTGTATATGATGGCGTTTGGCAAACCGGCAATGTGCCTGTTGGTGCAAGTGTTAAACCTGGTTATGCTAAAGTAAGAGGATTTAGTGGAATTGGTAATGTGGCTCCTTCTCTTAAAGATGTTATTGGACATACCGATCCAACTTACACCTGGGGCTTTTCCAATACCTTTAAATACAAAGGAATTACCTTGTATGTGTTTTTACAAGGTGTTGGTGGAAATACGAAACTTGATAATTTACAATCGGATAATATTGGGACTCAGATAACCAATAATATAATTAATAGAAATTGGTGGACCGCTTCTAATCCTACGAACGAACATTGGGCTAATAACTCCAATGCAAATCCTTCGGGATTAAAGATTTACGAAGATGCCAGTTTTGTAAGATTGAAAGATATTACCTTGTCTTACGATTTTCCAGCTAAGTTTATCAGTAAGGCAAAACTTAACACCTTTAAAGTGTATGTAACCGCAAGAAACCTGGCCACATTCACCAAGTATAAAGGAGTAGATCCTGAATTGGCTAACTATAATAATACGGCTGTACAATGGGGAATGCCTTTACAAAAATCCTATACTTTAGGAGTATCGTTAACTTTTTAATTTTTAGAACAATGAAGAAAATATTAATTTTTACTTTAATAGCTATCATCGGGTTGTCTTGTAAAAAAACATTTCTGGATGAAACTCCAAAGGATGTATTAGCACCTGAAAATTTATATATCAATAAGTCTGGTTTTGAAAGAGGTCTGTTTGGTTTGTATAATCAGGTAAGACAAGAAAGGGGAGGGTATTTTCAGGATACTAAACCAAATAGTTCAACACAACCTGATCCATCGAATGACATTACAAATGGAATTATGATGGTAGGTGTAGATAACGCGTATTGTAATTTTCCAGCTGCTAATAATGAAAAGTATTATAACTGGTTTAGTTCTGGTGGTGCAGTTAGCTTAATTACAGATGACTACAATGCAACTGTTTTTTCCTGGTTATATAAAATTATTAATGGTACAAATACCATTATCAGCCGTGCAGATAATACTGCAAATATAGATTGGACACCTGCTCAAAAAGGCCAGATAGTTGGAGAGGCAAAAGTAATAAGAGCATGGGCTTACCGTCATCTTACTTATCTATGGGGAGCTGTTCCTTTAACCTTAGAAGAATCGTCTGGTTCTAATATCAGAACAGATTATGAAAGAACTCCTGTTGCTCAGATAAGAGCACAGATGGAGTTAGATTTGAAATATGCAGATTCTACAATGGCTGATCAGGCAATAGATGAAGGAAGGTTTTCGAAGGCTGTTGCGCAACATTATTTAACGGAATTATATCTTGCAGAAGGAAGGTATCAAGAAGCTAAAAATGAGGCAAATAAGATTATTAATAACCCAATGTATAAATTGATTACCGCAAGATATGGGGTTAATAAAGCCAACGTGGGATCTCCTTATACTGACATGTTTATAGATGGAAATTCAAATCGTTCTCAGGGAAATACGGAAGCTATCTGGGTATTGCAAAATGCATATCAGTCATTAGGCGGTGATGCAAATATTATGAGAAGATATTGGGTAAATCGTTATGATGCTATCATTATTGGTGGGAAAAATCCTATAACTGTTTCCATTGCCAACGGTGGTAGAGGGTTAGGCAGATTAGCAGCTACCAGATTCCAGTTTCAATTATTTAATCCTACAGTGGATGGTAGAACTGGTTCGTCTTCTGCAGATCAAAGGGGAGGTTCTACAGGAGGTGTAAATGCATGGCGTTTTTCCTGGACTTATGGAAGTCCTCTTTCTAAATATAATTTGAATTATAATGTAGATGAATCATTGAATAATGCAAGCTGGCCAAATACCCGTAAATGGGATTGGGCACCACCTGCACAATTTCCTAATGACGTTGCAAACAGTTCTGGTTATAACTGTCAGATTTATTTAAGACTTGCAGAAACTTATTTATTTTTAGCTGAGGCACAATATTACTTAGGAGATTTAGCCGGAGCTGCTACTACTATTAATTTACTAAGAGCAAGGGCCAACGCACCATTAATTTCTGCTGCTGATATTACTATTGATTTTATATTAGATGAAAGAGCAAGAGAGTTGTTTTCTGAAGAACACAGAAGATATACTTTGCTCAGAGTTAGAGATCCTCAGAACCCAACTTTACCTATATGGTTAAGAAGAACTAATACTTATAATAAAGTGATTGCTAACAATATGCCAGTGATTGCAACAGATACATTGTTGCCAATTCCTCAAGCTGTAATTGATGCAAATCTTACGAAGCCAATGTCTCAAAATCCGGGTTATTAATTATGTTGATTAAACAGTATATAGTTTGTTTGTTTGTTATGTGTCTTGCCTTTGTTGGTGAGGCACAAGACAAGCATGTAATTAATGTAGAAACAAAAGAATGGTACAGAGATAGTGCCAGAGAAATACATTATAAGGATTGGAGAGCGTACCCATCTTTAGTAATTGATTCTATAGCTGGATATGTTCCAGTTTTGCAGGAAAAATTAGATAAATATGGTGGCTTGGTTGGTACATCTAATAAAGCATCCGGATTCTTCAGAACTGAAAAAATAAATAATCGCTGGTGGATTATTGATCCTGTAGGGAACAAATTTATTAATGTAGCCATGAATGCTGTAAGAACTGGTAAGTCACCTAACAATCAGGCTGCTTTTGATAAAAAATATGGTACTATTGAAAAATGGATAGGAGATACTAAGTTTCTTTTTGATAGTCTTGGCGTGAATGTTGCTGGTTCATGGAGTGATGTGAAAACTATTACTGCTTATAACAAAACTGCTGAGAGACCATTAGTATATACAACTCAGCTAAGCATACTGGCTAACTATCGTCGTCATGCTATTAAGGAGAACCCTGAAAGAAAGAAAGAGACAGAAATTTCTTTTGTATTTGATAGCGCTTTTAAAACCTATTCAGCGGAAGAAATTAAGAAATTCGATGGATGTCAGAATGATCCAAATTTATTAGGACATTTTTCTGATAATGAAATTCCTTTTACAGAGAATGAAGTTGGACATTTACTGGAAGTGCCAAATACTTCGGAGAGTTATAGCATAGTTCAAAAATGGTTGACTGATAAAGGGTATGACTCCAATAATCTAAGCAAGGAACAGAAAAAAGAATTGATTGGTTTTGTAACCCAAAAATATTTTGAAACAGTTTACACTGTAGTTAAGCATTTTGACCCTAATCATTTATATATTGGTAGCAGACTGCATGCTGGGGCAAAAAATAATGAGTATATTTTTAAAGCAGCTGAACCTTTTATTGATATAGTATCTATTAATTATTATGGATACTGGGAACCAACAGATAAACAATTAAAAGACTGGTCGGTATGGAGTACAAAACCTTTTTTTATAACTGAGTTTTACACGAAAGCCGAAGAGTCTGGAATGGCCAATGTAACAGGTGCTGGTTGGCTGGTAAGAACACATAAAGAAAGAGGAATTCATTATCAGAACTTTTGTCTAAAATTATTGAAAGATAAAAATTGTGTAGGCTGGCATTGGTTTAAATACCAGGATAATGATCCTAATGATCCTAATGCTGACCCTTCGAATAAAGATTCCAATAAAGGATTAATTAATAATGAATATCAGACTTGTTTACCACTTGCTGCTAAGATGAAACAGTTGAATGATAATAAATATAGTCTGGTAAAATTTTTAGATGCTCAGAAATAAATGAATAAATTAAAGTACATATTATCCATTGTGTTGATGCTGAATGCATGTATAGCATCAGCTCAGGTAAACATTTATCATGATGATTATATCGACTATAATAAAAATGGGAAGAAAGATATTTTTGAAGATCCTAAACAACCATTAGAAAAAAGAATAACCGATTTATTATCTCAGATGACCATAGATGAAAAGACGGCTCAGCTGGCTACATTGTATGGTTATGGCAGAGTGTTAAAAGACTCTTTGCCTACTGAGAAATGGAAAACAGAAATATGGAAAGATGGTATTGCTAATATTGATGAACATTTGAATAGCACTACTTTCAGAAAGAAAACATTCACCTCTCTTTCATTCCCTTATAGCCGTCATGCTGAATCCATAAATACTACGCAAAGATGGTTTATAGAAAATACACGATTAGGTATTCCTGTAGACTTTACCAATGAAGGTGTTCATGGTTTAGCGCATGATAGAGCTACCTTATTTCCAGCTCAGATTTCAATGGGCAGTACCTGGGATAAAGCCTTGTTGAAAGCAGCAGGAGAAGTAATAGGTAAAGAAACAAAAGCTTTGGGTTATACCAATGTATATGTGCCTATTTTAGATTTAGCAAGAGATCCAAGATGGGGTAGGGTAGTAGAATGCTATGGCGAAGATCCTTTTTTGGTTGCTGAATTAGGAAAGCAAATGGTATTGGGTGTACAAGCGCAGGATGTAGCTGCAACGCTAAAACATTTTGCAGTTTACAGTATGCCAAAAGGTGGTAGAGATGGTAATGCAAGAACCGATCCGCATGTTGCTCCAAAAGAATTGCATGAAATGTATTTATACGCATTTAAAAGAGTAATACAGGAAGCAAAGCCTTTAGGGGTGATGAGTAGTTATAATGACTGGGATGGTGAACCTATTACAGGAAGTTATTATTTCCTTACTGAATTGCTTCGTAAGGAATTTGGGTTTACTGGTTATGTTGTTTCTGATAGTGATGCAGTTGAATTTATATTCAGTAAACACCACGTGGCTAAAGATAAAAAGGATGCAGTAAGAATGGCGTTTGAAGCAGGTTTAAATGTAAGAACCAATTTTGATGATCCGGGTAATTATATTCTACCGTTAAGACAACTAATTAAAGATAGTGCAGTATCCATTAAAACTTTAAATGAAAGAGTAGCAGATGTTTTAAGAGTGAAGTTTAAATTAGGGTTATTTGATCATCCAATTAATGTACATCCTGAACTGGCTGATAAAGTAGTGAATGATGCTGCAGCGAATAATATAGCTAAGCAAAGTTCAAGAGAGTGTATTGTTTTATTAAAGAATCTGAATTCATTGCTTCCATTAGATAAATCTACTTTGAAGAATGTATTAGTTACAGGCCCTTTAGCTGCTGATACTTTGAACTCTATGAGTAGGTATGGTCCAAATAACGTGAAATGTATTTCTGCATTAAAAGGATTGAAGGATTATTTAGGAAATGCAGTAAATGTAATTTACGAGAAAGGTTGTGAAACGATAGATGCAACCTGGCCCGAAAGTGAAATATTTCCTCAGCCACTTACTGATAAAGAGACAAAAGAAATTGCTGATGCAGTTGCACAAGCTAAACTGTCTGATGTGGTAATAGCAGTGATGGGAGAGGAGGAGACCTTGGTTGGTGAAAGCAGGTCCAGGACAAGTCTTGATTTGCCGGGAAAACAATTACAATTATTACAAGCATTGCAAGCTACAGGAAAGCCAATTGTATTGGTTTTAATTAATGGAAGACCATTGAGTATCAACTGGGCTAATAAATTTATTCCTTCTATCATAGAAGCATGGTTTCCTGGCAAGGATGGAGGTACAGCTATTGCAGAAACAATCTTTGGTGATTATAATCCAGGCGGAAAACTGGCAGTAACTTTTCCTAAATCGGTTGGGCAAATTGAATATAATTTTCCTTTCAAACCGGGTTCTCATGCAGGACAACCTGGAGATGGGCCTAATGGTTTTGGTAAGACGAATGTTTATGGTTCGCTATATCCTTTTGGCTATGGATTAAGTTATACTTCATTCACTTACAGCAATCTTAAAGTTACCCCTGAAACACAAAGCCCTAATGGTAATATTGAAGTGACTGTTGATGTTACTAATTCAGGCAAATATAAAGGGGATGAAGTTGTTCAATTATATTATCGTCAGGAGCAAAGTAGTGTTACGGTTTATGAATCTCAATTAAGAGGTTTTGAAAGAATACCGCTAAGCCCTGGAGAGACAAAGACCGTGAAATTCTCATTAAAGTCATCTGACTTGCAAATGCTGAATAAGAAAATGAAATGGGTGGTAGAACCCGGTTCATATGAAATAATGATGGGAAGCTCATCGGAAGATATCAGAGTAAGAAAACATTTTATAATATCAAATAATCAAAAATGAAAAGTGGACAAAACAATTTATTCTCATTAGAGGGTAAGGTAATCGTTGTTACTGGAGGAACTGGAATATTAGGTACTGGTTTTGTAGATGCAATTGTAGGTGCAGGTGGTAAGGTTGCCATTATTGATCTTAATCAGGCTAAAGGGGAAGAAAAGGTTGCTGAGATACAAGCCAATGGAGGAGATGCGATGGCAGTTTGTGCAAGTGTATTAGATGAAGCGCAAATGACTGAAGCTAAGGATGCAATTATAGCTAAGTTTGGTAAAATAGACGGGTTAGTAAATGCCGCAGGTGGTAATGTTCCTGAAGGAGTTTTGCCTCCCGATAAAGATGTGTTTGAATTGAATATAGAAGGAATGAAAAAGGCATTGGTATTAAACTTATGGGGTACTATTATCCCTACACAAATAATTGGCCCAAGTCTGGCTAAAACTGGTAATGGTTCAATCGTTAATATTTCTTCAGTAAGTCCTAAGAGAGCTTTAACAAGAGTGCTTGGTTATAGTATGGGAAAGGCTGCTATTGATTGTTATACAAAATGGTTTGCAGTAGAAATGGGCAACCGTTATGGAGATAAAGTTCGTATGAATTCTATTATGCCTGGCTTCTTTCTGACTGCTCAGAATAAAACATTATTAACCAATGAAGATGGTTCACTTACTTCAAGAGGCGAGTCAATTATCAGTCATACTCCATTTAAAAGATTTGGTCAGCCAGATGAATTAGTGGGTGCTTTAATATGGTTGCTGAGTGATGCTTCTAAGTTTGTAACTGGCATGGATATTGGTGTTGATGGAGGTTTTACAATTAGTAGTGGTGTTTAAATTTTTAATTTATATATAATGAGAAATATATTTTTCCCTTCTTACGGTTATGTTGATTTCAGAATGGAACAAACCATGCGCTGGTATGGCCCTAATGATCCTGTGTCTTTATCAGATATCAGACAGGCAGGTTGCACAGGTATAGTTTCCGCTTTACATCATATTCCAAATGGTACTGTATGGACTATTGAAGAAATTAATAAAAGAAAAGCAATTATAGAAGCTGCGGGGTTAACATGGAGTGTGGTAGAAAGTATACCAGTGCACGAATCTATCAAAACACAATTGCCAGGGTTTGAAGTATATATTGAAAACTACAAACAATCAATCCGTAATCTGGCTGCTTGTGGCGTAATGAATGTTACTTACAACTTTATGCCAGTGCTGGATTGGACAAGAACTGATTTAAGCTATGAAGTAGAAGATGGTTCAAAAGCTTTGAGGTTTGAAATGGCTGCATTTGTAGCTTTCGACTTGTTTATTCTGAAAAGAAAAGATGCTGAGAAAGACTATGATGCAGAAACTATAGCAAGAGCTACTGCAAGGTTCGAAGGTATGAATGATGATGAAAAATTGTTATTGCAAAGAAACATTATTGCTGGTTTGCCAGGTAGTGAAGAAAGCTTTACAATTGATCAGTTTCAACAAGCTCTTGATACTTATAAAGGTATTGATAGAAAGAAATTACAATCTCATCTTATTCACTTTTTACAGCAGATAGTTCCTGTTGCAGATGAGTGTGGTGTAGTTATGTCTATTCACCCTGATGATCCTCCTTTTGCTGTACTTGGTTTACCAAGAGTGGTAAGTAATGCTGATGATGTTCAAGCTTTGATTGATGCGGTGCCTTCTTTAAATAATGGCCTTTGTTTTTGTACGGGCTCGTACGGAGTATTGCCAAGCAATGATTTAGCCGGCATGGTAAAAAGATTCGGAGATAGAATACATTTCATTCACTTGAGAAGCACCAGAGGCAATGAATATGGTGATTTCTATGAAGATAATCATCTGGAAGGTGATGTTGATATGTATTCAGTAATCAAAGAACTGGTACTGGTAATGAGAAACAGAAAAGTTTCCATACCTATGCGTCCGGATCATGGACATCAGATGCTGGATGATTTGAAAAAGAAAACCAATCCAGGTTATTCTGGCATTGGTAGATTACGTGGATTAGCAGAATTAAGAGGAGTTGAATTAGGCATACTCAGAAGTATTTAATAATACATGATAAAACAGGTTAAACATATTGTCCATTATTGTAACAGAAAGGCTACAGGGATATTATTCTTTGTAGCCCTAAACCTTTTAATAGGAATTGCTACAGTTAAGGCTCAGGAAGCTAAGCGATTTAAAAATGAAGTATTCAGTTCTATCGATAGTGTTACTGATGTTCAATATGGCGAAGCTGTAAATATTAAGGGAGAAAAACAAACACTTTTGCTGGATGTTTTTACTCCACATAATGATTCTTTAAAGTATCGTCCGCTGATGATATTTATTCATGGCGGTGGTTTTCAGAATAATACAAAAACAGGATCATACAGTTCATTAATTTGTACTGGATTAGCAAAAAGAGGATACGTTACAGCAACAATTGATTACCGTTTGGGAGTTGCAAAGTCTAAGTCTGATACTGCATA
Organism: uncultured Chitinophagaceae bacterium; assembly: GCA_903907815.1. Lineage (GTDB taxonomy): Bacteria > Bacteroidota > Bacteroidia > Chitinophagales > Chitinophagaceae > CANFLJ01. Next base: position 12,934 of record CAIVPM010000107.1, read on the forward strand.
TTATGAGGCTTTGTACAGAGCAGTTCAGGATGCTAAAGCTGCAGTAAGATTCTTTCGACGTAATGCAGATCAGTATGGTATTGATACCAGTCAGATATTTATTATGGGAAGCTCTGCCGGAGCAAAAACGGCTATGCATCTTGCCTACCTTAGGCAAAATGATGTGCCAGATTATATAGCCAATAAGTTAGGTACTTTAGAAGGAAATAGTGGGAATGAAGGCTATTCGTCTAAAGTAAATGCTGTAGTGAACTGCTGGGGCGCTATGATGAACTTTCATTGGATTCAGAAAGGGGATGTTCCATTATTTAATGTTTGTGGATTGAAAGATAAAACGGTGCCTTACGATTCTTCATTTAGTTACCATAGTTTTAATTATGGAGGAAAAATATTGTATTACAGAGCTTTATCTGTAGGTGTGCCAACAGGGTATAGACCTTTTGAAAATACTGGTCATACTTTGGATAATAATAAATTAAAACAGGATAGTGCTTATCAGGATATTGCCCTATGGCTGTATTCCAGATTGAAGTATCATGCACCTGCTAAACCAGAAATATTTAAATGGGAGAAAGAAATTGAAACCATTGAAAATGCAAATAAAACTTTCACTGAAAAAGGAGATAATAATATTTTATTTATTGGTAGTTCTTATATAAGACTATGGGGTGAGAATATGGCAGAAGATCTTGCTCCAATAAAAGCCATAAATCATGGATTTGGTGGCAGTAAATTAAGTGATGTTGCATATTACATAGACAGGCTAATTGCAAATCAGCCTAATGTAAATGCAGTTTATTTATATGTAGGAAATGATATTGTAGGATCCGAGTTAGATAAAACCCCAATGCAGGTGTTGGAACTGGTGAAGTACATAACTATTAAAGTAAGAAACCAATTTCCTGAGGCAACAATATATTGGTCAGAGATATCTCCAAGTGAGAAAAGGTGGAAAGTATGGAATAAAATTCAGGTGGCTAATAAATTAATAAAGAATTTTTGTGTTAACGAAAACAACCTCAAATTTGTTGAGACATCAACTTTTTATTTAAACGAAAAAAAACTATCCAAGAACCGAGTATTTTAGAGAGGATCATTTACACTATAATAAAGAAGGGTATAAGGTTTGGGGTAGTATTATTAAAAAGCAAATTTTAAAACAGTAATATTTATTAATTTTTTATTAAACACAAGCATATGAAACAATTAAACTTTAGAACGTTTTCAAAGCAATATTGCATTGCTTTATTCTTACTCTTGACAACAACATTGTTGTTAAACAGAGCAAATTCACAACAACAGATTGGATACTATCCAAACATGGATGGTAGCTTCCAGAATCAACCTACTGGAAACCTTGCATTAACTTCAGCTGCTATTCCACCCGATACTCTAAGATGGTCTTATATCTCCAGTGGTAATGGTCAGGCAAGACTGGTAGCTAATCCTGGTGGTTATGGAAGTAGTAAATATATGACTGTTGGTAAAACAGCAGCAGCCACTACAAATTCCTCTACAACGGTTAGTAGTAATAATGTAAAAACTAAATTACTTTCCCCAAGCACCTTATATGTAATACAATTTTTTTACAGAGCCAATTCTGCAAGTGTAGGTACCCCAGATCCTGCATCTTATGTATACATTAGCGTTGATGGTACCAGTGGTAATAGAATTACTAAGCCTATTACTTTAGGTACTCCTGCTACCTGGACAAAGTATACTGATACAGTAAGAACAAATGGAACAGCTTCTCCCACATTTAACGGGGCAGCAGGTATCAATATTAAAACAACTACAATAGGTGTAGCAACACTGGTTGATGTCGATAATTTTGTTATTTATCCTGCGGATAATCAAACTTTAGGAGCAATTGATGTTAACGCTCCTGATGCACCAACTGGGGTTACGGCTATTGCAAATTCTCCTGCTGATGTGAATGTAAATTGGAGTGCACCTTCAACTGGTATAGATACTGGAGGGTATGTTGTAGTTAGATATGCTGCAAATCCTGGAGCGAATGATGATCCATTGCAGAATGCAATTTATGCTATTGGTGATTCAGTTATTGGTACAAACGTTGGTACGGTTGTTTATGTTGGTAAGGGTAACTCTATTTTAGATAACTATAAAGTAAACGGTAATACTACATACTATTACAGAGTTTACACTGCAGATAAAGCATTCAATTATTCAGTTGCTGCATCAGCCTCTGCAACAACTCAATCTTTCAATACATTCTATTATAATGGAACAGGTGCAATGTCTTTAGTAACAAGTTGGGGTACTAATGCAAATGGTTCTGGAACTAACCCTGTTGACTTTGTTTCTTCTGGGCAATATTTTGTAATTAAAAACACCACAACTGCTACTGTTGATGCACCTTGGACTGTTGCTGGATCTTCTTCTAAAGTTATTTTAGGAGACGGAACTGCTGGTATTAAATTTACAGTGCCTACAGGTGTTTCCTTTACTGGAAAATTAGATGTTGTTGCGCCTGCTACCGGTAAGAACTCCATTGTTATTAACGGTGGTAAATTCCCTTCCATTGGTGTAGTTGCTGGTTTACCTGATGTAACTGTTGGAACCGATGTGAATACAACTATTCCAAAAGCAATATGGGGAGATGTTGTAATAGCTTCTCCTTCTAATGTTGTTATCAATATGTCGGATACTTTATTGGTAAATAATCTTTCTGTAAATGCAGGATCTGTATTTTCTGCGACAACCAATGCAGCTACTAATAATACGCTTCCACCCGTTACTATTGCCAATGGTGGTGCAGTTACTATTAATGGTACTTTCAAAACCGGTAAAACAGCTGGTTTTGTAGCTACATTAAATTATTTAGGAACTCCAAATACTACATTAGGTGCGAACTCTACAATAGTTTTTGATAAGGTAGCAACAACTACTACTCAGACTGTTAATGCTTTACAATATGTAAACCTTGTAGTTGGTGGATCTTCACCTAAAGCATTTGAAATTGGTACATTAAAAGTTTCAGGTGACTTTATATATACTAATACTGCAGGATCTGTTGTTGCTTCTCCAAGCAGCATTGAATTTAACGGAGCTTCATTACAAAATATAGATGGTATACCTGCTCCTTATTTTTCTGATGTTACTTTATCAAATGGTGGTCTTAAAAAACTTCATACGTCTGCAACTATTAATGGTATAGTTAGCTTTATTAATGGTAAGCTGGATGTGAATACAGATACATTATTTATTACTGCTTTAGCTACTGTTGGTACTGGAGTAAGCAATAGTTATTTTGTTACTGGAAATAGCGCAGCTGGAAGAGTAGTTTATTTAGGTGTAGGTGCATCAAGTACTGCAACAATTCCTGTAGGATCTACTAATAATTATTTGCCAGTTACTGTTACGCCAAGTTCTTCTTATGACTTCGCAATTGCTGCTTATCAAGGATTAACTGCTGATGGAACTTTTGGTGGTACACCAGTTATAGGTGCTTCAAAAGCTCAGTCAGTAGATGCTTTCTGGAATATTGCAAGCATCAATGGAATTGGTGTTGGTAATGTGAAAGTAGAAGTTAACTGGCCTGCTGCTTTAGAAGGAGCTACTTTCTCAACTCTTGCAAATAATCAGGTTAAACTGGTAGAGTACAATGGAACAAGCTGGTTGCCTGGCTCTTTTGGAGCTGCTAATAATACCAGCAATATTGCAAGTGATAGTTTCTCCACTTTTACAGTATTTACAGTTTCTCAGGCAGCCGGTGTATTACCAGCAAGTAGCTTGAAATTAAATGCTGCTAAAGTTAATAATGCAATTGAAGTAAAATGGTCAACTATCAATGAAATCAATACAACTATATGTCTGGTAGAAAGAAGTAATAATGGAGTTGATTTTGCTCCTGTATTTACTACTAATGCTGCTGGCAATATTGCTGCTAAGAATTATTCTTTCAGTGATAAAAATTTCCGTCTGGGTAATAATTATTATAGAATTAAAATGTTGGATGCTGATGGTAGAATTTCTTACAGTAACATCATGCAGGTAGTAGTTAAAGCAAATCCAGCTTTTGTGGTATTAAACAATCCAACTACTGCAAATAGAATTGCAGTACAGGCTAATGCATTAGAAGATGGTTTATATACAATCGCTTTAACTGGTTCAAATGGTCAGGTTATTAAATCAAGTGAAATTACTATTGCAGGTAATGCTGCAATAATGACTCTTTCATTGAATAATAAATTGGCTGCAGGTATCTATTATATCAGAATTTCTGGTAATAACGTAAGCAATACTTTGCCTGTTATTATCAAATAATTATTAGGAAAAAGAAAGATGAAAATAAATAAGAAGATTCTTTTTGTTCTTGCTGCAATGCTGGTAACGTATGCCAGCATTGCTCAGCAAGCAACTGGTGCTTTTGTGAGTATGGATGGAGGTATGGAAGGGCAGAGTGTTGGTACACTCACCAAAACCAGCAGCTCTTCTAAGCCAACTACTGTATGGTCCCGAAGCACGGCTACTGGAAAAACGACTATAAATAGTATTGTTGGTACGGGAGGCAGAACAGGTGATAAATTTTTGAGTATTAACGATACGGTTACTACCACTTCAAGTATGTATGTAGTGTCACCATATGCTACTCCAGGAACAATAGTTGGAGGTTCTTCTTATGTTGTTCAGTTTTATTCCAGAGCTACCGATGGTGTTAGTTATCCAAATACTGCACTAAGTGTTGGCGTTTCTAATGCTACTGCTACAGCTGCTACTTTTGTAAAAATTAATCCTGATACTTCAAGCCCAGCTACATGGGTTAAATCAGTAACGGTAGTAACAGCTGCTAACGGACCAATCCTACATGATACAGGCTTTTCTGCTTTAAAAATTGCTGGTAGTGCTACCAATAATGCTAAAGCAATTGATGTTGATGATTGGGTGATATATGCTGGAACAGCTGCAGATACAATTGCTCCTGCTGCTCCTGGCAATGCTTCAGTTTCAAATCCTACCGCTGCTACACTAAATGTTAGCTGGCTGCCAGCTAACAGTGTAGATTCTGGTGGGTATCTGGTGGTAAGATATATTACTGATCCTACCGGAGAGTCCGATCCCAACGTAAATGGTATATATTCAATTGGAAACGGTATTGGCACTGGTACAGTTGCTTATACTGGTACAGCACTTAATTTTATAGATAATCAACTTTCAGGAAATACTAATTACTGGTATAGGATTTATACAGTAGATAAAGCATTCAATTATTCTTCTTTTGTTTTGGCTTCAGGCTCAACAAATGGAGTGCTTACAACTACTAAATATTATATTGATGCAACCAATGGAAATGATGCTAATCCTGGAAACAGTATTACTGCGCCATGGAAATCTGTTGCTAAAGTAAATAGTACAAAATTTACGCCAGGCGACTCTGTACTTTTTAAATGTGGAGAGGTTTGGAATGGCGTTAGCTTGCATCCTTTAGGTTCAGGTACTGCTGGTAGACCAATAGTTATTTCTAAGTATGGTAATGGAAACTTACCAAAGATTGTAGCGGATACTATTGGGGTACATAATATTCATGCGGTGTATTTATTTAATCAACAATATATTACTATATCCAATCTGGAAGTTACCAATAATTATGCTGCTACTATGACTGACACTGTAGTTACTTTTGGTGTACATGTAGTAGGGACAAATGCTGGTGTCTTAAAAGGTATTACCATTAAAAATATGGTAGTGCATGATGTTACAGGTACTTATGGTTCTAAACCTGAATCAGGCGGTATTCTATGTCAGGTTACAAGTACTTCTAATATAACAATATTTGATAGTTTAATTATTGAAGGCTGTAAAGTATATAATGTAGATAGAACAGGTATTTCTACTCAATCTTCCTGGACAGGTAGAGATATGAATGGAGATTATGGTACTTCTCCTTGGCGAC
>CAIVPM010000108.1 GCA_903907815.1 uncultured Chitinophagaceae bacterium
AGGATGTAAAATCCTAAATGTAATGCTTCAGGTCGCCAAACCAGTTAGTATAAAAGTAGCTTAATTGAATAAGGATAGGAAAATTCTATCCTAAAGATTTTTTTGATTCATGCAACAACGCCCTTTGCAAATAGTAATTTGTTGTTCATGTATAATAATTAAATTGAATCTCAACCAAAGCACTTTGAGATACATTTTATTTCTTAAAATAAAATAAAAACAAAATTAGTTAATCGAAAAATTTGGAAATTCAAAAAATAGTTTATTTATTAGTGTCGTCTTTATAACGATTAATGCAATAAAAAACTTGTCACAATGAACAATAGCTCCATTAATTTAGCTAAGATACAGCTATGGATGAATCAAAATCTTTCTCATCAGGATGTTGAACAAACATTAATTGCCAATGGCTACGAATCAGGCACTGTAACGGAGTATTTAAAAGAATTTACCAAGCAAAAAAGGGCGAAAAAACAAATGTTTGGGTTCATTCTGATGGCTATTGGCGCATTTATAGGCTTTATAGCTTGTGTAATGACCATAGTAAATGTAATACCTGATTTACACGACTTCTTTTTGTTTGGTGTAACTATGGTTGCAGTTAGTTTGGCATTTTATGGAATGTATATAGCTTTCCAGGAATAACTATTCAATTTACTTACTTAACATTTTGTTTACCTGAAGCCAATGTTTCAGCGTGTTTATCCATTCATAGTGGTCTGGTAAGAAAAGCCCGAATCCATGACCTCCATTTTGGTAAATATGTAATTCGGTAGGAATTTTGTGAGTTAATAAAGCATCATAATATACCTTACTATTGATTACTGGTACCGTTTTATCATCGTTTGCTACCAATAAGAATGCCGGAGGTGTATTATTAGTTACCTGTTCATTACAAGAAAATAATGTAGTCATTTCTTCAGTTGGGTGCTCCCCTATTAATCTATGTTTAGATCCAGAATGTGAAATACTGTCTCTAAAAGATATTACAGGATAAACCAGCACGGAAAAATCTGGGCGTAAACTGATACTATCATTATAAGAATGTAAATTATACTTAAATAATGTAGAAAGAGAAGCTGCCAGATGTCCTCCTGCTGAGAATCCCATAATACCAACTTTATTTGGATTAATATTCCACTTAACAGCATTTTGTCTTACTAAATGAATTGCTTGTTGAGCATCGGCAAGTGGAACAAACGCTTTATCTTTCATACAGGTATCATTGGGTACTCTATATTTCAAAACAAAGGCTATAATACCTAATTTATTCATTGCTTTTGCCACATCATGACCTTCATGATTCATTGCAAGTCGTGCATAACCACCACCCGGACAAATTATAACAGCTGTATGAATACTACTATCCATGTTTTGAGGGAAGTAAGCAATCAATTCAGGTTCTATTATATGCGTAACCCTTCCGTTACCAAGGTCTTCTTCTTTAATATTGCTTGGGATAGATTTGAACACAGCTCCATCATAAAGCTTAATATGATGCCCTTCCTGTGCACTAATATTATTCATAATAACCAGAAATATAAAAATGTATAAAGCCTTGATATTCATATGAAATGAATTAAGAATTAATAATTATAAATTAAGAATGAATACAAACTAAAAGTGGTTAATGCAATTCCTATATCAATTAGAGTTGTATTAACCACTTGAACTTATTAAACCTTTTTAACCTCTGAAACTTTTACTACCTATTTCTTTTTTGCTGCGGCTTTACCAGCTGCTTTCACTTTTTTAGCAAATGCATTAGGTACCTGTGCTTCAATCATTTTCTTTACTTCCTCTAAAGGTATTACAGCAATTTCTTCAGGGGTATATTTAGTGTCATCCGCTTTCTTAGTGATTTTAAGCATCAGTTTACCAAATCGTATATAGGCACCCCAACGACCATTCTCGATTGATATTTTTTCGGCAGGCCATTGTTGAATAAAGCGGTTTGCTTCTTTCTCCAGTTTCTTTTCTATCATCTCTTCGATATTTGCCTGTGTAAGATGATCGAAATTGTAGGCTTTGGTTACATTGATAAATAGATCGTTCCATTTAATAAATGGACCAAATCTTCCTTTCCCTTTTGTAACCGGTAAATCCTGATAATGTGCTACTGGAGCTTCATCTTTCGCTTTTTGATTAATATACTCCAAAGCCTGTTCCATATCAATGGTATCCAGATCAAGACCTTTTGGTAAAGAAGCCAGCTTATCGCCACACTTTACAAATGGACCAAATCTTCCTATATTAATAGTAACTTCTTCTCCATTATATTCGCCCACTGTTTTAGGCATCTTAAATAAGTCAAGTGCTTCTTCCAGTGTGATAGTCTCAATACTTTGATTGGATTTAAGCTTAGCGTACTTTGGTTTATCTTCATCTTCAGCAGTACCAATCTGAACCATTGGTCCAAACTTGCCCATTCTTGCTTCAATCTTTTTACCATTTTCTGGATGTACACCCAGATCTCTTCCACCTGTTGCACGTACAGCATTCTCCAGCGTATCTTCAATAGTAGTATGGAAAGGTTTATAGAAATCGGAGATCATTTCGCTCCATTTCATTTTACCCGTAGCAATTTCATCAAACTCTTCTTCAATATGTGCAGTGAACTTAAAGTTCATTACTTTTTCGAAGTTTGCTACTAAAAAGTCGGTTACTACCAATCCTAAATCGGTAGGAAACATCTTTCCTTTTTCAGTTCCAATTACATCTGTAGAAATACTTTTTCTAATTTCATTGGATGGAGATAGACTGAAAATAGTATAAGTTCTTTTAACCCCTTCCTTATCTCTTTTTTCAACGTAGTTACGTTTAACAATGGTAGAAATAGTAGGCGCATAAGTTGAAGGACGACCAATACCCAATTCTTCCAGTTTCTTTACCAGTGATGCTTCGGTATATCTTGCAGAAGGACGGGTAAATTTTTCAGTGGCCATCATTTCTCTCAATTCAAGTACTTCTCCCACTTTCAATGGAGGCAATACAGAATTTCCTTCTTCATTATCTGTTTCCTCTTCCTCGTCTCTTCCTTCGTAATAGACCTTTAAGAAACCATCAAATTTTAATACTTCTCCTGATGCTGAAAGTTGCTGATGGTTAGTAGAAATATCAATTTTAGCTGTAGTCTTTTCAAACTCTGCATCGCTCATCTGACAAGCAATGGTACGTTTCCAGATTAACTCATACAAACGTTTTGCATCTGCATCATCAATTGTTTTATCATTCATGTAGGTAGGACGAATTGCTTCGTGCGCTTCCTGAGCAGAATCATTCTTATTCTTATACTTTCTGCTTTGGTAGTATTTGCTACCATAGCTATTGGTTATTTCGTTACGGATATCTTCCAGAGCAGTTTCACTCAAGTTGATACTATCCGTTCTCATATAAGTAATTTTACCGCTTTCGTACAGTCTTTGGGCTAAAAGCATGGTTTTACTAACTCCATAACCTAATTTTCTGGAAGCTTCCTGTTGCAAAGTAGAAGTTGTAAATGGAGCAGCAGGACTTCTTCTAGCTGGTTTCACCTGAATATCAGCCACTTTATAGTTGGCACTTTTACAGGTTTCCAGAAACTGTTGAGCTCCTGTTTGTTCATTTATTCTTTCAGGTAATTCAGCTTTAAAATTCAGCGATTTACCATTAATGTCTTTAGAGGTAAATAAAGCTTCCACTTTAAAACTGCTGAGAGCATTAAACTGGTTAATTTCTCTTTCTCTTTCTGCAATTAATCTTACGGCAACACTTTGTACTCTACCAGCACTCAATCCACCCTGACGACCAATTTTTCGCCAAAGAACCGGGCTTAATTCAAATCCAACCAATCTATCTAATACACGACGTGCTTGTTGTGCATTTACCAGATCCATATTAATAGTACGAGGATTAGCTACCGCTTTTTTAATAGCTGGGGCTGTAATCTCATGAAATACAATACGTTTTGTAGTCAGCGGGTCAAGGCCTAGTACTTCTGCTAAGTGCCAGCTAATACTTTCCCCTTCCCGATCCTCATCCGATGCTAGCCAAACGTCCTCCGCTTTTGCTGCCAGTCGTTTTAAATCTGCCACTACCTTCAGTTTATCGTCGGGTACTATATATCGGGGTTTAAAATGATTGTTTACGTCAATTCCCATCTCATCTTTCTCCAGATCTCTGATGTGTCCATAACAGCTATGAACCTCGAACTCTTTACCCAGAATTTTCTCGATGGTCTTTGCTTTCGCCGGGGACTCCACTATTAATAAATTCTTCGCCATTCCAGTTGTATAATGAGGTGTTTTATATGTTTATTTACTTGCTTGCAGATTAGTACCCGCAGCTGCAATATTAGATTAAAGATGAGAATTCCAAAAAAATTACCACTTAATAGCGTGTTAACTTATCATATTTAAAATATTAACCAGTTGTTTTTTAACCAATATTTTAGCAGTAATATTTTATTTTGCTAAGCAAAACAACAATTAAGTTAATGATTAAACAAACTCAAATATTACTTTAAATTTATATGGTATACCAACTAATCAACAAAATCCAACAATACTTGGGGGTAATAATTATTGTAGTACAAAATACGATTCAGCTGGATACTTGGGAGGATTATCTCGTGCATATAGAACAAATAAAATGTTAACTGCTGCCACGCAAATAACTAT
>CAIVPM010000109.1 GCA_903907815.1 uncultured Chitinophagaceae bacterium
CGATAAAGTGAACAAGAGGATGAATAATATAGAGCGACACTATGGTAAAGTGAACAAGAGGATGAATAATATAGAGCGACACTATGGTAAAGTGAACAGGAAGATAGATAATATATACTGTTAGTGCCTACATTGATTAGCATACTTAGGAATACTCGGCGGTTTGTATTTGCGTTAGGGGGTGAAGCGGCATCCTTTTTGCGCTAGCCCATTACCACTATAGGCGTGACTGAATAGCGCAAAAAGATACAGCGGAACACCCGGGCCGAAGGCAACGCCATAAAACTAATTAGCTTATGTGATAATATGCTGATTAGCTAATAAATACATTTAATACAAAAACTAAAGACTAAAAAAAGAAAAACAAAAAAAGATGGGTTTAATAGCTAATTGGGGTTAGGGAATAATATTGGTATCCAGTTCGGGCTGAATTTGCTGAATAGTTTTCTTTTTAAGGGTAACCAGATATACACCAAAGAAGATCAGAACGGCGGCAATAATTTTGGGAAAGCTTAATGTTTCTCCCATGAATATAATGGCAATAATAGCGGCAAAAAAAGGTTGGGTATAGATATAAATTCCTGTTATAGAAGACCCCAACACTGCAATTCCATAAACATTAAAAAGGTAACAAATGAAGGTAGCGCCAACACATATAAGTGTTAATGCAAGCCAGTTTGCTGTAGAAAAACTTTGCCAATCGGTACTATATAAATCCTTGGCAGCAAAAGGTAAAAACATTAATAATCCGAAGGTAAACACCCATCTGATTACGTGAAGTGGATTATACTCCTGCATTAAAGGCTTTACCCAAACCATAAAGAAGGAATACAATATTGCATTGAGCATTACGTAAATATCGCCGAGCAACATGGTATCTTTTTCAGCAGTATTTGATTTACTAAGAACCAGTATTAATGCACCAACGATACCCAATGCAAGACCAGTAATTTTTAATAAACTTAGAGACTCTTTAAGCATCCAGGCAGCTATAAAGACTATTGCTATTGGTGCTATCAGGGCTAATAATGAGGCATGTATGGGCGTAGTTAGCGATAATCCTTTGAGGAAAAACACCTGATTTAATACTACACCGGTAGCAGCACAAAGGATGAAACGAGGTATATCCTTCTTTTTAATCCCTATTGGTGGGTTCTTGGAAGGTTTGATTAAATACAAGGACCAGAATAGTGTAAACGCTACTATTACTCTAGCCATATTTAAACCAAGTGGAAGTATATGAGCGGGGGAAATAAGCTTTACTACTGAATAATTAATACCAAAAATAAAATTGGTAATTAAAACTGCAAGATGTGCTTTAGTAGTTCGCTTCATATATAATAACAGCAAAATTATAGTTGAGCTGCTACCATAAATATGATTTTCGTCAGTTGAAGTTTATAAAATACATCGTGAGTCGTGAGAAATACATCGTGAGTCGTGAGAATACATCGTGAGTCGTGAGGAATACAGGACATTGAACCACAGAGACACTGGAGGGCACAGCGTAACACAGAGAATGGTATATTTTATTTTAAATGTTGAATTTTAAATGTTGAATGAAATACAAATACAGAGGGCAGAGAGAATCGCAAGCGATTTAAACTCTATGATAAATTATAGCTTGTTTAGAAAAGCCTATGTTCAAGCGGGGAATAAGTATAGCTTAGACTGAGAAGCTTTCGCCACAACCACAGCTACGGCTGGCATTTGGATTGTTGAAATAAAAGCCTTTCCCATTTAATCCATCGGAGAATTCTAATTCGGTGTTAACCAGATAAAGGAAGCTTTTTAAATCGGTTACAATCTTAACCCCTTTATCTTCAAATACCTGATCCATTGGTTTAACCTCGTTGTCGAAATCCAATTTGTAACTTAGTCCAGAACAACCACCGCCTACAACACCTACTCTAAGAAAATAAGTTGGGTCGTTACCAACGCCTGCATCTTCCATCAGTTTGGTAACTTTTTCCTTTGCTTTATCGCTTATGTAAATGGAATTAGCCTCGGCTACACTACCCAGTGTAGGGCTTGTAGAAACTTCTTGTTGAATGGTATCTGACATTATACTGATTTGATAATTTGATAATGTGATGATTAGGAAATTAATTTTCAAATCATCACATTACCCTATTAATTAATGAACTCCTTTTTCTTCAAACGCAAGTTCTTCTAATCCATTTTTCTTTCTATAATCGTTGATCGCTGCTTTAATAGCATCTTCGGCTAATACAGAGCAGTGAATCTTAACTGGAGGAAGATTTAATTCTTCTACTATATCCATGTTATCAATTGCAACTGCCTGATCGACTGTTTTACCTTTTAGCCATTCTGTAGCTAAAGAAGAAGAAGCAATAGCAGAACCGCAACCGAATGTTTTGAATTTAGCATCGGTAATCATACCTGTAGCATCATCTACTTCGATTTGCAAACGCATTACATCGCCGCACTCTGGAGCACCTACTAAGCCTGTGCCTACTGTTTTTTTAGACTTATCTAAAGTTCCTACATTTTTTGGATTGCTGTAATGATCAATCACTTTATCGGAGTATGCCATGTTTTATTATTTTAAATGTTGTGTGTTAAATGTTGAATTGTAAATGTTGCATATTAAATGACTGTTATTGTATTCATTCAAAATTCATCATTTAAAATTCAAGATAATGTATTAGTGGTGAGCCCATTCTATGCTGTTAAGATCGATTCCCTCTTTATACATTTCCCAGAGTGGACTCATTTCTCTTAATTTCAGCACCGTATTCGTAATCTGTTCTACTGTGTAATCAATTTGTTCTTCGGTAGTAAATCTTCCAAGACCAAAGCGCAATGAACTGTGTGCTAAATCGTCTCCTAAACCTAATGCCTTTAAAACATAACTTGGTTCTAAGGAAGCAGAAGTACAAGCAGACCCTGAACTTAGAGCGATATTTTTATTAAAGCCCATCAACAAGCCCTCTCCTTCTACATGTTTGAAAGAAATATTTGCAACGTGTGGAAGACGATGTTCTCTGTTACCATTTACATAAGCTTCTTCTACTTTTAAAAGAGCTGTTTCTAATTTATCTCTTAGTGCACTAATTCGCTTAGTATCTTCTTCCATTTCCAGTCTGCAAAGTTCACAAGCTTTACCGAATCCTACGATTCCAGGAACATTTAAAGTACCACTTCTCATGCTTCTTTCATGGCCACCGCCATCCATTTGAGCAGTAACTTTTACACGTGGATTTTTACGACGAACATATAGAGCACCTATCCCTTTAGGACCGTACATTTTATGTGCAGTAAAGGTTAACAGGTCGATACCATCTTCAATAACATTCACAGTTATTTTACCTACTGCCTGAGTAGCATCGGTAAAGAATAATACACCATGCCTTTTAGCTATAGTAGAAATTTCTTTTACAGGTTGTATAACGCCAATTTCATTGTTGGCATACATTATAGAAATAAGAATAGTTGTAGGCTTAATAGCTGCTTCTAATTCAGCAAGATCAATTAATCCATCTGCTTTAACCTGAAGATAAGTAACATCGGCACCTAACTTTTCGAGGTGTTTGCAAGTATCTAAAACCGCTTTATGTTCGGTGGTAGCCGTAATAATATGATTTCCTTTAGCTGCATACATTTCGAAAATCCCTTTTATTCCAAGATTATCGCCTTCGGTAGCACCAGAAGTAAAAATAATTTCCTTAGGATCAGCACCAATTAATTGAGCAACTTGCTCTCTGGCATAATCCACTGCAGACTCAGCTTCCCAACCGAAAGGATGGTTACGGCTTGCTGCATTTCCAAAATGTTCGGTGAAATAAGGCAACATGGTTTCCAAAACTCTAGGATCCATTGGAGTAGTAGCGTTGTTGTCTAAATATACAGGTAACTTGAGCATAAATTATTATATTATCAATTGTTCTAATCTTTACGGAATGGGGCAAAAATAAACAGTCTGATAGTTGTAAATGAATATTATATGGCTAATAGGTAGTTTTTTCCTTATTTCGTAATCCTAAAATGATTGTAAGACATGAATAAAATCGAGCATATTGGCATAGCTGTTAAACAATTGTCAATCTCCATTCCTTTGTTTGAAAAGCTATTAAATGCCCCATGTTATAAGAAAGAATCGGTAGAAAGGGAAAAAGTAAACACGGCCTTTTTTAAAGTAGGAGATTCTAAAATAGAATTATTAGAAAGTATCAGTGAGGATGGCGTTATTGCTAAGTTTATTGAGAAAAAAGGAGAAGGATTTCACCATATAGCGTACGATGTAACCAACATAACAGCAGAAGTAGAAAGGTTGAAAGCAGAAGGGTTTGTTTTTCTGAATGAAATTCCTAAAAAAGGGGCTGATAATAAGTTAGTTTGTTTTATTCACCCTAAGAGTACAAATGGAATGCTGGTAGAACTTTGTCAGGAAATTTCATAAAGAGTTTTGTTACTTTTATCGAGCATTGGGACATAAATAAGCTATTTTCCTTGTAAAAATCGTTCGAAATAGCCTTTTGGGTTACAGAATTGCTCTTGTTAGTTCAAAAAAAAATTGGCAAAAATTTGGTTGTTTGAATTGGGTAAATATCTTTGCATCACATTTTGAAAAAAATAAAGTTAAAAACAATGAAAAAATTATTCGCAATCTTAGTTATAGCTGGTGCTGTAGCTGCATGTAACAACGAAAAGACAGAAGAAGTAAAGAAAGATTCAACTCCTGCTGTTGCAGTTGATACAACTAAAAAAGTTGACACCACTAAAATGGCTGCTGACACTTCTAAAAAAGCTATGGATACTGCTAAAAAAGCAAAATAATTTAAGCTTAATCTTATTAATAAAGGCTACCCCGGAAGAGGTAGCCTTTATTTTTTTA
>CAIVPM010000110.1 GCA_903907815.1 uncultured Chitinophagaceae bacterium
CCCATTACAATCCAAATGAACTTAACTGTTTTTATTTCAATAATGATAAATTACTATTTGAACAGGTAGTTTATACAACTCCTAATAATAAAAACACTAAGAAACTTTTTGGACAATTATTAGTCAACGGCAAGTATAGTTTATATAGATTAGATATGCTGGACAAAGACAATAAAAAAATATTTGAAGAAGAAAATGATCATATTTATATTGTAAAAACAGATACCAGTTCTACAGTATTAAGGTTGGTTGAATCAATTCGTAATGATGTTTATAAAGTTGATAAAGATTATATTCCAAAATTGAAATCAATTATAAAAGATTCTCCAACATTAGCATCTCTTGAAGAAGATTTCTATAAAATCATGTTTAGAGATGATAATATAAAAGAAATTATAAAGGCATACAACCATAATAATATTCGCACTTTATCAACATTAAAAAATAATAATTTAAAAATCAATAAATCTACTATAAACCATTACATTTCTGTTGGCAGTTTAAATACTTTTCCTCCAGATGATAATAATGATAACTTACTAATGTTAGGTTATTTAGTAAATTTTTCAAGTAAGCATACATACGATCATTATTCATTAACAACCGGGATTGAAGTTGGTTGTTCATATATTAATAACCAAGGATTAATAGTAAGAATACCACTTATGGCTAATTACTCTTTTAGCAAGCATAATAATATAGAACCCTTTATTAATTTTGGAGCAACTGGAAATATTGCTAAGTCAGTAATAAAATCCATATTGGTTTTTAACGTAGGAGGAGGAGCTAAAATAAGTGACAGATTTTTATTATCTGGCGTGTATGAAATTGATCCTGTTTTAAGTGCAAATAGAACAAATAGTTATATCAAAGACGTACTAAGTAATTATATAATCAATATAAGATTTGGAATAAGACTTTAGAAATAATACTATTTCCATAGTCAATAATCAGCCATTTATTTATAATTCTGTTACTTTACACTTTATAAATATGTCAACTGCTGATTATGAAAAAGTTACTGTTGTGCCTTACCGTAATGCTATTTCTTAGCATTGCACAGTCTCAGACAATACTTCCTCCTTCTGTTTATTTTCATTATATAACAGAAGATCGCTTTACACCGCACCATAAATTAGTAGATTATTGCAACTATTTATTTCAGCAAAAGCCTGATAAATGTTCGCTATACAAGTATGGCGAAACCAATGAACATCGCGAATTATTATTGATGTATATTTCTTCCGAAAAGAATATGGAGAAACTGGAATCTATCAGAAGAAATAATCTACGACTTGCAGGCATTATAAAAGATGATACTGCTGCAAATAAAGATGCTCCGGCAATAGTATGGTTAAGTTTTAATGTACATGGAAACGAACCTGCATCCAGTGAAGCTGCTATGGATTTATTGTACCATTTATTAAAGGGTGATGATACCAGTGTAAATAAATGGCTGCAACAAACGGTAGTAATTATTGATCCTTGCCTAAACCCCGATGGCAGAGATAGATATGTAAACTGGTTTAATAGTGTGAGTAATAAAGGGGGCAACCTTAACCACCAGACAAGAGAACATACTGAACCCTGGCCAGGTGGCAGGACCAATCATTACAACTTTGATTTGAACAGAGACTGGGCATGGCAAACACAAAAAGAATCAATATACAGAATGGCCATATATAATAAATGGTTGCCACAGATACATGTAGATTATCATGAGCAAGGCTATAATTCTCCCTATTATTTTGCCCCTGCAGCCGAGCCTTTTCATGAAGCTATTACCCCTTGGCAGCGGAACTTTCAAACAGTTATAGGAAAGAATCATTCAAAATATTTCGACAATAATAACTGGCTGTATTTTACTAAAGAAAGATTCGATTTATTCTACCCTTCCTATGGAGATACTTATCCTACTTTTAATGGTTCTATTGGTATGACCTACGAGCAAGGGGGTATAGGCGGTGGACTGTTTGTAAAAACAGAATCGGGTGATACTTTATCATTAACCAATAGAAAGAATCATCATTATACTACTGCCAGATCTACCATAGAAATTACTGCACTGCATCGTGCCGAAATTATAAACCATTTTCAGGAATATTTTGCAGATAATGTTGCTGGTAAAAACGCAACATATAAAACCTATATCCTTACAGCAAACAGTCTGGAAAAGCTATTGCCCGTAATGGATTTATTAAAGAAAAATGGCATTCAGTATGGAACAATCGCTACAACTAATCCATTAAAAGGACTTCATTATTTTACTAATAAAGAAGAAGAAATTCAGTTAAATAAATATACACTGGCAATTGCTGCCGCTCAGCCAAAAGGAACGCTTATAAAAGTATTGTTTGAACAACAAAGTCTATTAAAAGACAGTAACACTTATGATATTACCGCCTGGAGTATTCCTTATATGTATGGCATAGATTGCTATGCGGTAAAATCTGGAATAGTAAACATTAAACCATTTGTTGCTGATAAAATTCAGGACATAAAAAACAGTTATGGATATCTTATTCCATACAATAGTTTTACCAGTGGTAAAATGCTTGCAGCACTAATTAATCTGCATATAAAAGTGCGTTACGCTACAAAACCATTCAACTGTAATGGAGTAAGTTATCCTGAAGGAACTTTAATTATTTTAAAAAGTGGACATGATGAAAATGAGCTTATAAGTCAGCTGAATTATTTAGCTAATAAATTCAACATTCAACCAGTAGAAGTGAAGAGTGGATTTGTTGAAAAAGGATCCGATTTTGGCAGTAATGATGTTCGGTATATCAAAGAACCTAAAGTAGCTTTATTTACTGGAGAAAATGTATCGGTAAATGCCGCAGGTGAGATATGGAATCTGTTTGAAGAACAACTTGATTACCCCATTGATTTATTAAATGTGGTAGATTTCAACAAGCTGGATATTAAACAATACAATACTATTATTATGCCTGATGGAAGCTATAAAAACATTAGTGATAAAAATAGTATCGACAGATTAAAAGACTTTGTAAAATATGGAGGCAAACTTATCTTAATAGAAAATGCAGTTTCCTTATTTAAAGATGCGGACTGGGGCATAAAATTAAAAGAAGATAAAACAGACGATAAGGCTGAAACTACCGTAAAAAGATATGCCGATAGAGATAAAGACGCACTCCCCTATTCTATACCCGGCGCAATATTTAAATTGAATGCAGACAAGACCCATCCATTATGGTTTGGTTACGATACAGAATATTATACTTTAAAACAAAACGCCAATATTTACGAGCTATTAAAAGATGGATGGAATGCTGGCAGCTTAAGTTCAGATAGTTATGTAACAGGTTTTTGCGGAACAAAAATAAAAAGTCGCTTTAAAGAAGGGTTATTGATTGGCAATATTGAAACTGGCGATGGGCAAGTTATCTTTATGGCCGACGACCCTGTATTTAGAATGTTCTGGGAAAATGGAAAACTATTACTATTTAATGCAGTATTTTTGGTTGGTCAATAAATCAACTTTTTTAGTTTGATACGGTGACAATGAAATCAGTTTTTAATTGTAAAAATGAGTAGGTATTAATTATTAATATGAAAGAAGAATTAGTCGTTTTTAAGAACATTTTTGAGCAGGAACTATTAGATGAAATTGAAGTACTGGCCGAGCATGCTTCTTTTGTTGCCGGAGATGTGATAATGGATTTTGGTCAGACAGTAAGACAGATGCCCATTATTACAAAAGGGTCGGTAAAAATATCGCGTCAGGACGAAGATGGGCATGAACTGTTTCTCTACTATATTAATCTTCACGAAACCTGTGCAATGACATTTACCTGTTGTATGATGCGCAACGTAAGCGAGATAAAAGCAGTAGCCGAAGACGATGTAGAAATGTTGCTTTTACCAATTGATTTGATGGATAAGTGGATGATGAAATATACTACCTGGAAAAGTTACATTATGCGAACCATCATGCTGCGTTTTAATGAATTATTGAAAACGATTGATCAGATAGCATTTCAAAAGTTAGACGAAAGATTGATTCATTATTTGCTGGAAAAATCAAAGAACAGCGGCTCTTCTGTCATCACGCTTTCTCATCAGATGATTGCAGACGATCTTGCAACATCCAGAGTAGTAATATCCAGATTACTAAAGAAGCTGGAAAATGACAAAAAGATTTTACTCTACCGCAATCAGATTAAAATTATGGGGCTTGTGTAACTTTTGTAACAAACCTGTTTATTCCTGACAATTACTTTTGGCATTCAAAAATATATTTAGTATGAAAAAGAACATGGGTTCAATAGATAAGATGTTACGTATTGTAATAGCATTAGTATTTGCTGGTTTAATTTATTTTAAGGTTGTAGAAGGTACCACTGCTTATGTATTAGGTGCTTTAGGAGGTGTTTTTGTATTAACCAGTCTGGTTAGTTTTTGTCCTCTTTATTTACCATTTGGTATTAATACCTGCAAAAAATAGCTTCTTTCTTACTTATAAGTTTGAAGAAAATATTTTGTTTTAAAAGTCACAATTAATATTAAGATGATTGGATTCATTAAAAAGCTATTCGGCATAGGGCCGTCGGTAAACTATGCTCAGTTAGTAAAAGAAGGAGCACAGATAATAGATGTAAGAACATCGGGAGAATTTGCATCTGGACATATAAAGGGTAGTGTAAATATTCCGCTACAAAGTTTAAGTACAAACCTTCAGAAGATTAAAAAGGATAAACCTGTTATTACTTGCTGTGCATCGGGTATGAGAAGTGCAAGTGCAAGAGGTATTTTAAAATCGAATGGGTATCAGCATGTTTACAATGGAGGCGGATGGACCAGTCTAAATAGTAAACTAAATAACCAGTAATTAAGCAAATAGACAAAAAAGAGGAAAAAACCTCCACATTTTTTTGTTTTTAAATTATTTTATATATTTGCTGTTCATGCAACGCTGCAGAATATTCTGCGGCGTTGTATTTTTTTGTCTCATGTACATAAATAGATAATCAAATGACAGAGTATGTAACAAAGGAAACTTTCGAGAAAATGAAAGTAGAATTGCACCAGATGAAATCTATTGATCGTCCTGCTGCTTCAAAAGCGATTGCTGAAGCAAGAGAAAAAGGCGATTTAAAAGAGAATGCTGAGTACGATTCAGCTAAAGAGGCTCAAGGTATGCTGGAAGCAAGAATTAAACAACTGGAAGGTATTATAGCAAATGCTAAAATAGTGGATACTTCTACTATTGATACCAGCAGGGTTGCTATTCTTACCAAAGTTTCTATTACCAATATGGCTACCAAAAAATCGGTTACTTATCAGATTGTTGGCGAAAAAGAAGCAGATCTTAAAGCAGGTAAAATTTCTGCATCTTCTCCTATCGGAAAAGGATTGATTGGAAAACATGTTGGAGAAATTGCTGAAGTAGTTGCCCCTAATGGTGTAATGAAATTTAAGGTTAACGAAATTACCATCTAATTCAGATTCATTTTATTAAATAAGAAAGGGCTGATATTTAAATATCAGCCCTTTCTTATTTATGTACTATTCGTAGATAATTAGTTTACACCGTGCATCATTTTCTTTAACTTAGGCGTTATAGAAAATAATAATACAGAAGCTATACCACAAAGTATTACAAACACCATAAAGAATTCATATAGATTATGAATAGTAAATCCTGCAAATACAGGGTAATGATCGCTTATCTTATTTTCTACTAAGAATTTAGCTTGCTCTACAGAAGGAGTTACTGTTTTATCCAATATACCTTGTAGGTCAATTCCACCCTTAGTAGCTTTATTGAAATCATCTCCTGTAGCTGGTAAGATAGAACCCAATGTACCTGCTAAAGCATAGCCCGAAGCATTTGATAAGAAGAATACACCAAACAATAAAGAAGCAAATCTTTTAGGGGCAAGTTTACCTACCAGAGAAAGTCCGATAGGAGATAAACAAAGTTCTCCAAATGTTTGAATAAGATATAATAATACCAACCATTTAACGGCTAATAGATTATGATTACCAAGGTCTTTTACGTTGTTGGCAATGATGAAATAACTGATTGCTATTAACGCTAATCCAAAAGATTGTTTCATTGGAGAAATAGGTTCTTTGCCTATTGATCTTAATTTATCCCATAGCATACTAAAAGGAACTGCAAGCATTACTACAAATACCCCATTAAATATCTGTACCATAGAAGGAGGCATATTCCAACCAAGAAAATTTCTATCGGTTTGATTGTCGGCAATAAAAGTTAGTGATGATCCAGCCTGTTCGAAAGCAGCCCAGAAAAATATTACAAAGAAAGAAACTATATAGATTACCAGAATTCTATCTGTTTCCACTTTAGTGAGCGACTTGTCAGATAATATTAATCCAGCTAATGTTATACCACTACCATAAATGATAGAATAGATAACATTCTGTCCTACTACAAAATAGAAAATACTGGCAAGTGTAATAAAGGATACTACAGCAATAGCAAGAGATTTACTGGTAAACTGTGCTGATGTTGCTTCCCCTTCCTCGTAATCAGCCGCGTCATGCTTAGATGGTAATCCACCAATAGGTCTTCCTTCTGGAGTTCTTACATATTTATCTTTTAAGAAGTAGAAGGTAGTAGTTCCTATAAGCATAGCAATTGAAGCAGCAAGGAAGCCGTATTTAAATGCAAATACATCTCTATGACCTGCACTATCAACTACATCTCCTATTATTGGGCATATAAACTGGCCAAGAAATGCACCAATATTAATTCCCATGTAAAAAATAGTGAAGGCAGTATCCAGTTTATTCTTCTCTCCTCTTGGATACAAACTACCCACCATACTGGAAATATTAGGTTTAAAGAACCCATTTCCAAGAATAATTACGCCAAGAGCAATATAAAGAATTGTACGTGCAAGTTCCAGATTTGTAGAAAAAGTAATAGCACTGGTAAATAATAATGATTGGCCAATTGCCATCATTAAACCACCTAACATGATACAGTTTCTATTACCTAAAAACTTATCAGAAATAAACCCTCCCAACATCGGCGTTAAATAACAAAGTCCAAGAAATCCTCCATAAATAATAGAAGAATGTTCTTTACTTATCATTAATGCATTCACAATGAACAAGGTAAGAATTGTCCTCATTCCATAGAAATTGAAACGCTCCCACATTTCTGTTCCAAACAATACCCATAAACCTTTTGGGTGTTTCTCTTTAGCAACCGTCTGATCCATACTTTTTTATTTCGTTATTAAAATTTAAGAATTCAATCCTCCAAAATAAAGGGTTTTATCCAAACTAAACTACTTTCGCCGGCATTCTGTAGTTAAAAACCTTTTATAATGAACATTTTAATACTGGGATCAGGGGGTAGAGAACACGCTTTAGCATGGAAAGTTTCTCAATCATACCATTGTGATAAACTATTTATTGCCCCTGGAAATGCAGGTACAAAGAACATTGGAACCAATGTAACCATAGCCGTTACAGACTTTCCTGCACAAAAGAATTTTTGTAAAGAAAATAAAATCGACATTGTTATTGTAGGTCCTGAAGAACCTTTGGTAAAAGGTATATATGATTTTTATAAAGCAGATGATGATTTAAAAAGAATTATTGTAGTTGGGCCTTCAGCCGCTGCAGCTCAACTGGAAGGTAGTAAATCTTTTGCTAAAGCTTTCATGTATAAGCATGGCATTCCTACTGCTGCCTGTGCAGAATTCACTGCTGATAATTACGAAAAAGGAAGAGCATATATAGCGGAACATACTTTACCAATTGTTTTAAAAGCCGATGGACTGGCAGCAGGAAAGGGAGTGGTTATTTCTACTACTCACGAAGAAGCACTGGCAGCTTTTGAGGAAATGATTATTGGCAAACAATTTGGAGAAGCTTCCAGCAAGGTAGTAATAGAAGAATTTTTAACGGGAATAGAAATAAGTGTATTTGCATTAACCAATGGCAAAGACTATCAGATAATAGGTCATGCAAAAGATTATAAAAGAATAGGAGAAGGCGATACTGGTCTCAATACTGGAGGCATGGGTTGTGTTAGTCCTGTTCCTTTTGCCGATGATGCATTTATGAACATAGTAGAAGAAACCATTATTAAACCTACTATCAATGGATTGAAAGAAGACAATCTGGAATATTTCGGATTTGTATTCTTTGGCTTGATTAACTGTGATGGCAAACCAAAAGTAATTGAATATAATTGTCGACTCGGCGATCCTGAAACAGAAGTAATTCTACCTCGTCTGGAAACGGATTTAGTAGCATTGATTGCTGCAATGGATAATGGAACTCTGGAAGATGTAAACATCAATTTTAGTGAAAACAGTTTTGCAACTATAGTTGCTGTAAGCGGTGGCTATCCGGGAGATTATCAAAAGCATTTAACTATCTCTTTGCCTACTATACCTGCAGAACAGGATACTATTATTTTTCATGCAGGCACTACCGCTAAGGACGATTTAATACTAACAAATGGCGGAAGAGTATTAGCTGTTACTTCTGAAGGAAAGACCCTAAAGGAAGCAGTTGATTTTAGTCTAACAATACTACAGCAAATTTCATTTGAAGGTATTTATTATAGAAAAGATATTGGGTTCGAGTTTTAGTTTGTAATAACCTTACAATACACTCGGCATCAGATTTACATTATACTTCTGTGCTACCTTTATTATTATTGGCATAATAATAGACGCCCCTGGTATCAGTACAAATGGCACAACTATTCCAACTACCTTTAAGGTATCGGCTACTTGTAGCTTTAGTAAATGTTCTTCTTCGGGAGTAATGCTTCCTGTATGAATATATTTCTTTATCACCATGCCAGTCTCCTTTACATTATCCTCTTCCTTATGAACACTCAGCACTAAATGGTGTGCGCTGTTTTCTATATGTTGTTTTATCTCCTGTAGATGCATTAGTATATTATTAAAACTCAACGATATAATAAGAATTCAATTTCCAACTAAATATCAAATCAATCAATAAGGTGTGGAATGAATCTGCTCGTATTATTGGTGATTAATGAAGTAGATTCTCTGATACCCATTCCTGCAGGTTGCTGCCCAATTACCCAACTACCAATAATTGGATAGTTCCCTCCGTATCTTGGCAAGGAATAAAGCTCCTGATAAATGTATCCCTCTTTGCCATATTCTCCTTCCGTTTTTTCAATAGATACATTATTCTGCACCACTTCTATATTAGCACCTTCTCGGGAAAGAATTGGTTTCTTTACATAACTGCTCATTTGATTCGCTTCGTAAAACGCAGGTAATATATATGGACATTTAGGATACAACTGCCATAGTATAGGTAGTATCGCTTTATTGGATAATATCATCTTCCAGGCAGGTTCTACCCAAAGTGTTTTATTCTTATCCGCAACAATATGCTTCCCGAATTCATCCTGCAACATCCACTCCCAGGGATAGAGTTTAAAGATGTTTTTGATATCCTTATTTTGTGTATCTACAAACACTTCTCTTCCTTCGTCCCAACCTATATCATCAATAAATATCAAATCAGTTTCTAATCCTCCCTGCATAGCACAATCGCGCATATACTCCGTATTGGTAAGATCTTCCAGCGTTTCTTTTAAACAGGTAAAATGTAAAGTATCCTTGTACAGATAATTTTTAAGATAGCGCCAGTAGGAAATTAACTTCTCATGAATACTATTGAACTGATCTTTTGATTTATCAAAATCCTGCAACCAGAACCATTGTACTATCCCTGCCTCGTATAAACTGGTAGGTGTATCAGCATTAAACTCCAGTAGCTTTATCTCACCATTTTTATAAGCAAAATCGAATCGTCCATAAATAGCCGGGTGATCTTCTGTCCAGCTCTTTTCTATCAATGGAATAATATATTCCGGTATACCAAACTGATGATACAAGTTATTATCCATCACATGCTGTACAGCGCCCAGACAAAGATCCCAGAGTTCAGCAGTAGCTTTTTCCAGCTTTAATACTTCGGGCATCGTAAAACTATAATAGGCACTTTCATCCCAGTAAGGAACAGTAGTAGTATGAAATCCAAAGCCGAGTTTTTCTACTGCCGACTGCCAGTTATTTCTTGGGTTAGTTACAATCCTTTCCATCCGTAATTTTTATTGAATAAATACATTAACTGCTCACACTAAATCCGCCACTACCAAATCCGCCTCTCACAACACTTCCTTTATAAGAGTTGCTCCCAATATTTGCATTAGGATGAATTGCATCGGAATAATATCCTGCTCTTTGGTAATATCCATTATTATAATTCCCATAAGGGCGAAAAGCATAATACCACATTCTTGCAGCTCCACCTCCACCATAGTGTCTTACCGGACTGTAAGGCGCTGAACTATCACTACGAATATAAGTATGGCTATTTGAATTCTCCCAGTCTTTATTACCCGACTGATGGCAAGAAGATAAGGCTGCAGTAATCAATACAAGCTCTATATACTTCGACTTTTTCATGTATACTTTATTGATTATTTTACAGTAATAAATATTTCGTAATCTTTTTTCACAGATACATTCTTAACATCCCCATCCTGATTTTCAGCAACGGTATTATGGATTCCCAATGCAGGTAATGTGTCTCTGTATTCAATAGTTTTAAACTCGGTACTATTGTTCCATACTTTATGATGGGTAATCAGTACGTCATGCAGACTATCCAGGTGTTCTACAGTAACGGCGCTTTCTACAGCCCCTTCTTTATTTACAGAATTGGTTAAATCCTCTTTGTCATCGCTACAGGAAACTAAAGCTATTGAACTTATCAATACAAATGACAAGAATGGCTTAAAGGAAAATTTCATAATTGAAGCTTATTAATGGAACGCAATGATACAAAGTATGATTGAAATTTAGTCTAAGCAAATAAAAAAGCCCTACCAATCCACCCGTAAGCTTCTTGATAAGGCTATGATTTAAGTATTAAGTGAATTACATTTTCGAAATTTGTATTCTGTATTACTTTGTGCCTCCTTGCTTTAGTTACTTGTATTTGTATTCTCCTAACTCCTGTCTCCTGTCTCCCTTGTATTTACAACAACCCATTCTTCAACATATATTCAGCAATCTGCACGGCATTAGTAGCAGCTCCTTTACGAAGGTTATCACTTACTATCCACATGTTTAATGTTTTAGGTTGCGTTTCATCTCTTCTTATTCTTCCTACAAAAACTTCATCTTTATCATGCGCCCACAATGGCATTGGATAGAGTTGTTCAGCAGGATTATCCTGTAAAATAATTCCATCACTTTCGCTTAGTAATTTCTTTACATCTTCTACTTCAAATTCATTTTCAAATTCCACATTCACGCTTTCACTATGGCCACCTACTACAGGAATACGAACAGTAGTAGCTGTTACACGAATGCTATCATCCTGCATAATTTTATTGGTCTCTTTTACCATCTTCATTTCCTCTTTGGTATAACCATTATCCAGAAACACATCAATTTGTGGAATTACATTAAGGTCTATCTGATACTTATAAGCCATCTCTCCGGTTACCCCTTTACGCTCATTATATAATTGATCCACGGCTTTCTTACCTGTACCAGTTACACTCTGATAAGTACTTACAATTACTCTTTTTATTTTGTATTTCTTATGCAATGGTTGCAATGCAACTACCATTTGAATGGTAGAACAGTTAGGATTGGCAATAATAAAATCATCTTTGGTCAATACCTCTGCATTTACTTCAGGCACTACCAGTTTCTTGGTAGGATCCATACGCCATGCACTGGAGTTGTCAATTACTCTGATACCAGCTTCTGCAAACTTAGGAGCCCACTCCAATGAGGTACCTCCACCAGCAGAAAATATTGCAACAGCAGGCTTTGCAGCTATTGCATCGGCCATACTAACTACTTTAAATTCTTTCCCTTTAAAAGAGATTAGTTTACCTACCGATTTCTCTGATGCTACAGGAAGAAGTTCTGTTACTGGAAAATTCCTTTCCGCTAATACCTGCAACATTTTGGTTCCTACTAAACCGGTTGCACCTACAACTGCTACTTTCATTTTGTTTGTCCTCCATCTCCACAAGGGAGTGTTTTGTTATTGTTAGTTATAAAATATCATTGTTACTGGTTACAAGTCGCTAGTAACTAGTAACCTGCAACTTGTATTCTCCTATCTCCTTACTTCACAACACAAAAAAAGCCCCCTTACTCGGGAGGCTTTCTTTAGTTATATCTTCGTTTTATATACAAAGTACTAACCCTCCCTTTTGTAGAAGTGTTTCTTGGTGCGCTTTGTTGTATATAAAGTATTGTTATTCATCTGG
This sequence comes from uncultured Chitinophagaceae bacterium, assembly GCA_903907815.1. GTDB lineage: Bacteria > Bacteroidota > Bacteroidia > Chitinophagales > Chitinophagaceae > CANFLJ01. The sequence goes on from CAIVPM010000110.1 coordinate 12,308, forward strand.
AAGCGAAAATAGAAGGAAATCATATTTCAACAAAATAAATTTACTTTTACAATCGCTTGTTAGTTTTTATCATCAAGTATTATTTATATGAATTTATCTAAAAATATCCCCGTTCTATTAATAATCTCTTTCATTGGATTTACCATTACACTTACTTCTTGCCAGAAGAATTCAGACAATACGGTGGTTACTCCTCCTGTAACAAAAACATTTTATTCCTGGAATCAGTTTGTAATGGGAGCCGATTTATCTTATGTAAACCAACTGGAAGATAATGGTGCTGTATACAAAGATTCTGGCACTGCAAAAGATCCCTATTCTATATTTAAAATACATGGCTGTAACCTTGTCAGAGTAAGACTCTGGAATAATCCTCAATGGAAAAAACCATATACCAATGGTAAACTTTATAGCGATTTATATGACGTAGAAAAAACAATCCGTCGGGCTAAAGCGGCTGGAATGGCAGTGAATCTTGACTTACATTATTCTGATTCCTGGGCCGACCCACAACATCAGACAATTCCTGCTGCATGGGCTAATAAACCCCTTGCTGTATTAAAGGATTCAGTATACAATTATACTTTATCTGTATTGCAGTACTTACAATCGAAGAACCTGATTCCGGAAATGATTCAGATAGGTAACGAAACCAATGTTGGTATGCTTTGGGATACAGGTAAAGTAGTAAACAACAACTTTAATGCATTTGATCAATTATTAAATAGTGGAATAAAAGCCGTTAGAGATTTCTCTAAAACGTCCAGCATCCAACCAAAGATTATCCTACATGTTGCCCAACTAAACAATGCTGACTGGTTTATCAACGGCGTTATAAACCTTGGAGGAGTTTCCGATTTCGATGTATTAGGGGTATCTCACTACGCCCCTTGGACAGGCCTTACTGCTATGAGTCAGGTAAGTTCTTATATAAGCAGTTTGAAATCTAAATACAAAAAGAATATCATGATTGTAGAGACTGCGTATCCATTTACTAATCAGTATAATGATAACTATACTAATCAGATTTCGGGCAACAATTCTTACGATGGATATGGTGTATCTCAACAGGAACAATTAAGATATATGAAAGACCTTACCCAGCAAGTAATCAGCGGTGGAGGTATTGGTATTATGTATTGGGAACCTGCCTGGATTTCTACTACCATGAATGATGGATGGGGCATTGGTTCCAGCTGGGAAAACTGTGCATTATTCGATTTTCAAAGCAACGCTTTACCCGCTATAGATTATATGAATCAGGTGTATAAATTTTAGAAACCCTATTCTTTGGGTTCAAGAAGTTTAAGTGGTTTAAAGAGTTCAATAGTTATATTGTTGTATGTTTTATGGTTATATTGTTTAATACAAAATACACTTAAAACCTACTACTTATAACTTAATACTTGCATTGCTTTAGTTTTTGTTTTTTTAGTCTTTAGTTTTTGTTGTATTAACTCAGTGCATTGCTGCCTATGTGCCTTTGTGCCTTTTATTTTTACTTCTTGTAGCTTTTGCATTCACCAGATCGTACGACCAGTTGATGAATTCCTTTATTTGTTTATCTGCTATTGTTCCATCAATCACCACTGTATTCCACAGCTTTTTATTCATGTGATAACCCGGCAAAACCGCTTCATATTCTTCTCTTAATTCAATAGCTATTTCAGGATCACATTTAAGATTAATCTTTAGTGGACTTTCATCCAGACTCATCAGACAGAACATTTTATCATTCACTTTAAACACTAATGTATCCTCGCCAAAAGGAAACCCTTCTGTAGCTCCTTCTTTTTCAATACAGTATTCTCTTATTGTTTCCGCATTCAGCATAGTAGTCGGTTATAAAACAAAAATATTTGTAAATATTACACAACAATATTAATAATCAATAAAAAGCAACCAAGAATCATCTACTAAAGAAATTTTCGTCATTTTTAATATGATATATAAGAACTTGCTTTGCCGTAAACATTATAGCATGAGCAAGCAATCATTCTTTAAAGTCCTGATTATTTCCGGACTACTACTTCCATTATTACCCAGTAAGTCAGCTGCACAAAAGGTAGTCAATAACCAGAACCAGTCATGGGTATCTATCAACACAGCAGCAAAAGTGTATAAAAAGTTCAGCCTGCTGGCCGATGTACATGTAAGAAGAAATAACTTCTTTGCCGACAGAAGTTTTGAGTTTGTCAGAACAGCCGTTCAGTACAACGTAGATGACAGACTTTCCTTTGCCATAGGCTACGCACACATGTGGATGACTTCACCGGACAATGCTACCAACAAAGAAGAAAACAGAATCTTCGAACAGGTACAACTCATTACCAAAATTGGTAGTGCTACCCTTTTACAAAAGGTTAGAAACGAACAACGTTGGGCTAATCCTTACAATGCAAAGAATACTTTTTCCGATAGAGTTCGCTTATTAAACAGTCTGACTATTCCAATCTTCAAAAACAAATACTTACCAGCAATCGCATTGGCAGATGAAGTTTGCATACAGTTTGGAAGGGATATAGTCTATAATACTTTCGATCAGAACCGTTGGTTTGTAGGTATTAAACAACAGGTAAGTAAAACCCTCAGTTTCGATCTTGGATATATGGAAGTGCTACAACAAAAAGCGGCTTTAAATAGCTACGATAACAACCATACCTTCCGTTGGTTCTTTTATTATCAGCCCGATTTGAGAAAAAAGAAAGCATAAGAGTCCTGGTTAAGTTGCCGTCATTCTTAGATTTGAGTTTATAATCTCTCCTATTCTCTTATCTTCGCGCGCAAATTCCCGAATGAACATGTTATTGCCTAGTTTATTTATTGCTACTTCGCACAAAGGAGGACGTGGCGTTTTTACTACCAAAGCCATCCCTGCC
>CAIVPM010000111.1 GCA_903907815.1 uncultured Chitinophagaceae bacterium
TAAATTGTCTTATTAATAATACATAAATTGCCATATTAATTCTTTTTTAAGTTTAAATGTATTATACAAAGCAAAAAAAGCTACCTAAAAATTTATTGGAATTACTATACATTAATGTCTAACCATATAAGACATTATTACTATTAAACTTTACACAAGATTGTTACTTTATGCTAATGTATAGGTTGAAAACTTGAACGTTATTTGCATTACAAATCAACAAACAATTTTTAACCAACAAAAAAAGTAATATGAACAGAAACCACATAATGAAGAAATTCCAGGTTGTTCATTCTTCTTCCTCGCTTTCAAAATTTTTAAAAGTAGAATCCTCGGGAAGTAGATTATGTATGCCAATACTAAAAATAAAACAACAAAAAAATAATATTCCAAAAGGAGGTTCGCCTCATACAATATATATAATATGAAAAATTTAAACACCAACTTAGCTATCAATAGTATTAGATTTATCCAATCAACTTTACTTCTTTTTATTCTTACTTGTTTATTCAATACCAATGTATATGCAGGTACCGCACCAACTATAACTTTTACAATTCAACCGCATACCTATGGTTCAGGAACATTTACTTTAGTAGCTTACTCCAATAGTACTGGAAAAATTACCTTTAGTAGCGGCAACACGGCTTTGGCAACTTGTACTGGTACAGGAACACAACCTTCCAGTGGAAGCCCTGCAAATGCGGGTCAGACTACTGCAGGTGCTACTTGTACCATTATTAGTGTAGGTGGAGGGTCAGTAAATATTACTGCCAATCAAGCCGCTGTTGGTACAACATGGAATGCAGCCTCAAAAGTTGCTTCACTTACAATAAATAAAGCAACACCTGTTTTTACTTTTCCAGAAATTAATGTTACCTATGGTGATGCTAACTTTACATTACCAGGTGCTTTATTTTCATCTACCAGTCCAGGCGCAGTTACCTTTGCCAGTACAGATAATTCGGTATTTACTATCAGTGGAAATACTGTACATATTGTAGGCATAGGTTTTGCTCAAGTAGATGCTTCTCAGGTAGCTACCGCAAATTATAATGCTCTAAGCCAATACGCTGTTTTAAATGTACATGGCATTTCACCATCATTTACCTATTTAATAAATGACACTACGGTAAACTATACCACCAGCCCATTTAACATTACAGACCCTGTATCCAATAGTTTAGGAACTTTTACATACACATCTTTAGATCCAACAATTGCAACTGTTTCAGGAAATCAGGTAACAACTACAGGGGCGGGAACAGTTTCTATTATTTGTACTCAAGCCGCAGATGGAATATATGCTGAAGCTATTATTAGTTTTAGCATCACTGTTTTAGATGATCAAATAACACAAGTTTGGACTGGAGCAATATCTACCGACTGGTATGATCCAAACAACTGGAGTAATACAAAAGTACCGCTGAATAATACCGGCAATGCAAATATACCATCAGGACCTACTAATCAACCAGTACTTAGCAATAATGTAAATATAAACGACATTACCCTTAATGGCAATCTTTCTATCAATGGATATAGTTTCGGTTTTGGTAACTTAATAACTGGCACAGGCTTTTTAAAAGGTTCAGCAACTTCTTCTTTATCTGTTACTTCTCCTTATGAAAATACAATAAAATTTGGATCTAGTGCTACAGACTCTATTCTGAAAAATCTTACCTTGTATTTAGGACAGGTTACTTTAGCAAATGGTTTAGGAATAACTGGAGTATTAGGTGTATACGGTGCTACATTAAACACCGGCAATCATCTTACCTTAATTTCTAATGCAGAAGGTACTGCTTCGGTAGACGATGTTACTGGTGGTGGCAATTTTACTGGAAGCGTTATTAATGGCGGTGTTACAGTACAACGTTATCATTCAAATAAAAGAGACTGGAATATGATTACAGCACCTTTAACAATGAGTGGTGCAAATGCATCATGTGGTAATGGAAGTATTGCTACTAACTGGCAGCAACAAACGTTAATTACTGCACCTTCACAATATACACAGTATGGTTTAGATCTTGCTCCAAATAATAATTATACCATGCTAAACTGGACAGGAAAAGCTTGGGGATATGTAACCAATACCAGCGCTGCAAATACCCTGATAGGAAATGCAGGTGGATCGGTTGCCGATAATAAACCATTCTTCATCTACATAAGAGGCGACAGATCAGTTGCAGCTACTTTGGGTGGCACAGGTCATTCAAGTGTTGTATTGCAGGCTTCTGGTGTATTGCAGACAGGTAATAAGAGCTTTGATATAAGTAACATAGCCACCAATGGATATGCTTTTGTAGCTAATCCATATCCTGCACCAATCAGTGTAGCTCAATTACTTTCTGACAATCCAACTTTAAGCACCAATTCCAATACGTTTATATACTATTGGGATGCCAGTATCAGTAGTTCTGGAGGCTATACAACTTTAACTCATGATGGAGGCAGTTGGGTTGGGGGTAATAGTTTGTATATTCAAAGTGGGCAAGCCTTCTTTGTAACTAAAACAGCTACTGCAACAGAAGTGTTGTTTAAAGAAGGTCAGAAAAGTATAGCGAACAGTTCAAATACTGTTTTTGGTACCACTTCGTCTTATATTAAAATAGGCCTGAATAAAGGCGCTAGTTTTGTAGATGGCGTAATGACTATGTACAATAACAAATATAGTGCTGCTGTAATTGCACCTACAGAAGATGCTTATAAATTCTGGGGGAATGAGGAAAACGTAGCAATATTAAGAACAGGAAGCTATCTAAGTGTAGAAGCTCGTCCAGAAATAACTGGAGCTGATACTACCTTCCTGTATATGAACAAAATGGTAGCAGGTAATACCTACACCTTCACTATTGCTGGGACAAACATGCCTAAAAACATTACTGGCGTATTAGTAGATAAATATATCAATAGTAGTGTAGCTTTAGATCTTACAAATCCTACTAATATCAGCTTTACTATTGATACTGCAGCAGCATCTAAATCTGCTACAAGATTCTACATTGTATTCAACTATAAAGCACCTCTTTCTGTTAGTGCAATGAAGATAAAAGCTACAGCTAAAGAAAGCGCAGCAGTGGTAAGCTGGACAGTTGCAGCAGAAAAGGATGTAAATAATTATATAGTAGAAAGAAGTACTAATGGTGTAGCTTTTGAATCTATTCACAATACTATTGCCAACAACAGCAATAATAGCAATTATAGCTATACCGACAACCTTGCTTTAGCAGGTAATAATTTCTACCGCATTAAGGTTATTAATATGGATGGTACGGTTCAATATAGCGAAGTAGTAAAGGTTATCATTGCTGATAAAAAAGAAGGAATCAGTATCTATCCTAATCCAATAGTGGGCAGAACAATGCATCTGCAATTGAACAATTTAACTGCTGGCATTTATACGCTTACTATGTTTACTGCAGATGGGCAGCAAGTATTAGAACAAAGTATTGCATGTAACGGTGAAAGCCTCTCTACTACAATACAATTGCCTGTTACAATAGCTACTGGCATTTATCAGGTGAACTTATCAGGAACAAATAAGAAATTTAATGAACTAGTTTTGGTAAAATAGAAGTTGGAAAATTGGAGTATTAAAAAAGATGAGGCGGATGGGCAACTATCCGCCTTCATTCTTATGAAATTATTACTTCTATTGGTTGGTGTCTCACCAACGCACTTCTTACCCCTTCTTCTTTTTCTCACTCACAAACAATTCCGCTGTATATTGTTCATACAATCCAAACAAATACTCCATTCTATTAGCATCAGTAGTAAAAGGCTGTGGTCTATAGCATGCATCTACAGCCTTATCCAATACCTGATGTGCCTTTACCAAAGCAGGTGGCATAGTAAGTGGATGGTACAAATCAGCAAGACTACTATTAGGAAATAAAGCCCTTGTATCCAGAACAGATTGTGCGGCAGTTTCAACAGCTTGTTTTTGTTTATCATTTGGGTTTAAAGGCCACGGATAATTATTATATACAATATCTTTAGAATAACGAAAATCGCTTTTCAACCTACCACAAACATATTTAACCCAAGACATATGCATTAATGAAGTAAGCATACCAAAATGATAATGGCTGGCATTTTCTATCATGTAAATACTATTACTAGGAATGTATTGTTTATCTAAAAAACCAAATGGAATATATTTCCTATTTTCAGATGAAGTTGCAGGTATAACAATAAATGAAGTAGGGTTTTTTAAATCCCTAAATTGGTATGGTCTTTCAGCAAGCTTTCGAGTATCAGGAAATGAACTTTGTAATCTCATTTCTCTTACACCATTTATTCTTGATTGAAGTAAAGGCAAGTTTTTAATCTCATTAAAAGAATCAATTATCCAAAAACAGTACCTATTCTCTCCATTCAAGAATTCTTTACCGCTTACTAATTTTTTAATAAATTTTTCTCCATTGGGTTCTTTAATAATGTATTCATTCTTTTCAATTTCATCCATAATTAAGAAACCACCTTCAGTAGGTTGATTACCTTTATAGATTTCAGGCACATTACATAAAGGCTTTGACCTACTAATTATTGCAAAATCTTTCCCTTCAATAAGATATGGATTAATGTTTTTTACTTTTAATTCATGAGGCTCACCTTTAATATCTTCATAGTCATAAATTGTTTTAATATTTATATCATAATTAGCAAAACCAATTATAACAACATGTACAGCTGCATTTCCCTTTGCTTCATTACTCCAGCTAAAAGTATTATGTGCAAAGTGTATTTTAATTTGGTAATGATTAAATAAAAAATTCCATAATATACCTACTTGCTCTCCTTGTGATATAGAATTGGTAGATACAAAAGCAACTTTTGTTTTGGTATTTTGAATTAGTTGTGCAGCCTTCACATACCATGCAGCTACATAATCCATAACACCCGCTCCTTTAATGCCAGAAAAAATATATTCTATATCCTTTCTTTGAGAATCATTTTGCAAACTTTTCCCAATAAAAGGTGGATTCCCAATTATATAATCGTAAGTATGTTTAATATTAATCCTAGTAGAAACATCCTTACGTTCATCAATAATAGTTAAGTTCTTAGTCTTAATATTTACGGTGGTATATTCAGTGTCAGGCTCTCCTAATGTAACAGTTGTTTCATCAGAAATTATTTCAATTGGTTGTTTCTTTATTAAACTATTCCAATCCGTTTGCAAGGCATTTCCATGTACAATATTAGCAGCTTTTTTTAATGGTAGTCTTGCAAAGTATTGTCCAAATTCAGCACTAATAGCCATATTCATTTGGTGGTCCATCAGCCACATAGCTACCTGTGCTATCTGTGCAGGAAACTCTTCGTATTCTATCCCGTACATCATGTCCACATCCAGCCATATTATCTCCCCTACATTCAAAAAGCCTTGTCCACTTTTATACATTGCTTTTAGTACAGCTAATTCAAGCAACCTCAATTCTCGATAGGTAATTACTAAGAAGTTACCACAACCGCAAGCAGGGTCTAAAAATTTTAGCTCACTTATTTTCTTATGAAATTCAGGTAGCTTATTTCGGTTAGTCATTATGCCCTCAAATTCATTCCATAGCTCATCTAAAAATAAAGGCTTTATCAGTTTCAGTATATTCTTTTCACTGGTATAGTGTGCTCCCAGATTACGGCGTTCCTGTGGGTTCATCACACTCTGAAACATCGAACCAAATATCGCTGGCGATATACTACCCCAATTCAACCCACAGCACTCCAATAAAGTATTTCGCATCGCAGTATCAAAAGATGCAGGAGGCAATATTTCTTCAAACAACTTACCATTTACATACGGAAAAGTATTGAGTTGTTCATCCAGATTTTTAAGTCGCTTTTCATTGGGTGTATTCAGTACATAAAACAATTCCGACAATCTTGCAGCAAGGTCGCTTCCGTCTTCTGCTGTTCGGTCTACAATAAAATCTCTAAATAAATCCTTATCAAAAATGGTAGTATCTTCAGCAAACAAGCAAAACAACAACCGCACCAGATACAATTCTAAAGGGTGTCCATCGTAGCCTATTTCTTTTAGTCGGTCGTGCAACTTTCCCATCAGTGTTGCCGCCTTTATATTTACAGGATCTTGCTCTTTAAATACCCTTTTTACATACCCAGCTATAAAACCAAAAAGCTCAACGTTGTGTATTAAATCAGGCAATAAAAATTCGTGTGTTTCGCCTGTTTCATAATCATACAAACGCAAAGTTTGAAAGTCAGAAATCAATATGTATTGTGGTAAATCCTGCTGCTTTATGCCTTGCAGGTATTCTCTTGCTTGTGTATAGGCTTTATCAAGGTTCTTTCCTTTGCTTTTCATTTCTACAAGCAAAGTACCTTTCCAGAACAAATCTATATAGCCATCATGGTTATCAAGTTTCTTTACCTTTTCTTCAAAGGTGGCAATCTTCTTTCGGGTTACACCAAACACATTAAAAAAGGCTTCCAGAAAAGGTTTAGCATCTGCTTCTTCATTATAGGTATCTGCCCACTCTTTCGAAAAAGCTAAGGCTCGGTCTTTTATCTCATTCCAACTTAAAGGCATCGAAAGTATATTTAAATTATCCGTATGTAAATGTCTCCGTAAATGTCTCATTTTCCCTTACCTCCTTAAATACAGAAAATTCGACTCGGCAGCTTTAAGTCCCAAATATAACCAATACCCCAATACCCCAAAAAGAAAGCCCGCAGAATAATCCGCAGGCTCCTATAGATAATTTGATTTTAAACTTTACTTTCCCGCATTGTCTCATTTTCCCTCAACAACTTTTCATAAAACCATTCAAAGGGAAAATTGACTATGCGGTCTAAACTTCCTAAACATTTAATCCCTGCATTCCCAAGCCCCATAAAAAGAGCCCACAGAAAAATCCGCAGGCTCCATTCATCATCCATTTAGTTTTTAAATTTTTAGTGTTTAGTTTTTTGTATTTGTTTCATTATCAAATATTCAAATTACCAAACTTTCAAATTTGTATTTTTTCTATTAGCTAATCAGCACATCATCACATTAGCTAACCTCCACATGTATCACCAATCTATCCAATCCATTCATATCATAAGGTACACTATAAAAATCTCCATTCTCATTACTCAATTCCATTACACCCTTGTTTGGTGCTTTGGGTAGTTCAGCCATCCCCTCTTTATTGGTCATCGCCACAACATCAGTATTTACCACACTCGCACTATACTCTTTAGCTGGCAATCCCTTTTTGGTAGCTACTACTACAAGCACTTTAGGTACCATTATTATAGTAAATTCTACTATTTTCCCCCTTGGTACTTTCAGGTTAGTCTTAAAATCTACAAAGCCACTTTTCACTACTTCTATACCATAAGTACCTGTCTTAAATTTAATCAGTTCACCCACACCATCATAGTTGCTTAAAACAGATCTTTTTAACTCGTGTATTGAAATCAATGCATCATGCAATAATTCACCTCCAGCACAAGTAATTAATGGTCTTATTCCAGTATGGTGTGTTCCTATTGGTTCTTCTTGTCTGTTCACCATATATTCTGCTACCTCTTTATGGTGTGTATTCTTATATTCCGATATCAGCAAATCGTCTATCTTATGTATATAAACCATCCCCTTATCTATGTTTACAGCAATATTACCTGTACTAGTTACTCTTTCTTTCACAGCCTGCTCTGCTTTTCCTAAGCTTTCAGTTGCCAATGCTATAGCAGCATCTATTGTAGTTACATCACCAACTATAATTTTATACCCCACCAGTTTCAGCATATTGTCACCAATGGCTTTAGATACTATCGCAAGTGCTTCAAGCGTAGCTTTATCATCCTTACCATCAAAATCAGTAACATGAATATTAAATGTATGTTCAAGTTTAGTATCATTTTCATTTTCAGCCATTACCCTTGCTTTTCTCGAACTGTCAACAGTCAATTGTATTGCAGCAGCCACTTGCAGGTTTTTACTCGCAGTTATTCCCTTAGTATCTTTAGTCTGTATACCTACATCAATCCCCAAATCTTTTACTACAGTTTTAAAACCTGCTATTTCCAACACTAACTGTCCATAATCACTAAACAAATTGGTATACTTAATAAAGTACAACGCCAATACTGTAAACATGCCCAACTTACTCTTATTACCCTTATTCATAATATAAAATTTATAGGTTATCTAATTAAATATCAATTCTATCTTCTTAATGTTCATTGTTATCTCACCAATTATTTATTCTACTCTATCAATGATCAATTTTTCATTACTAATTATTTCTCCTTCATTACCAATAATCCATTCCTCATTATCAATAATCCAATCATCTCTATGAATTATCAATTTTTATTTATCAATTATCAATTCTTACTTATCAATGGCTTTGTTGCATGAATAATTAGCATTTACATACTAAAAAGGATATAGAAGAGTTTTATTATAAGTAACTACTCAAATAATAAACTCAAACTATATCCAGTGGGTAAAGATAAATATAAAGTAACAAATTGGTCATCCTA
>CAIVPM010000112.1 GCA_903907815.1 uncultured Chitinophagaceae bacterium
CCCCTGGAGGCCGCCCGGGCTGGAGGGCCAGCAAGTGGTGAATAGGAGCATCACAAGTCGAAGTCCTAGCGCCTGGCGAGTTGCTCGCAAAGCCAGAGGCCATCCGGTAATTCGGCAACGCCGGGACTCCACCCATGCGGGCACCGCTGGCCAGCCTAGTGATGGCCAGGAGGCGCATCGGACATGCCTGGAGCCTAGCCAGCACCAAGTGTTTCACGGCGCCACCCATTTCCCCCAACCGAACCGAAAGGATACAAACATGGAAATGTTGCTTGTAACTGATGTAGTGATTGATGTATCTCATTACAATGCTGATGTTGCAAAGTTTTATAAGCAGAAATATTATTCGCTCTCCAGCTGAAATGAGTAGAAGCACTCAAACTTTGTCCCGCTCCTGTGCTACCAGTAATTCCTGTTGTATAGATATTGGCTAATAAACCCGCTTTTGCCAAAGGCAACAATCCAAGTTGAATGGCAGTAGCAAAGCATCCTGGATTCGCAATATTATTTGCACTTACAATAGCTTTTTTATTCAATTCAGGAAGCCCGTATACAAAGGTTCTATTATCTAACGAAGAAGAATTAGCTAATCTAAAGTCTTGAGACAAATCAATTATTTTAATAGAATCCTTTATTGAATTAGCACTCAAAAATTTCCTTGCATCGTCATGACCTACACACATAAACAATACCTGAATATCATCATTTAATTCATTGGTAAATTTTAAATCTGTATCACCTATCAAATCAGTATGTACTTCGCATAAATTATTTCCAGCATTACTGGAACTATGTATAAACTGAATGTTCACTGAAGGATGGTTAACCAGCAATCTGATTAACTCTCCCCCTGTATACCCTGCACCACCTATTATTCCAACCTTTATTTTATTACTCATTGTTGGCCTCTTTTACTTTGTGATAAATGGAAGTCTGATTACCAAATATTTTACTAAACCCTCTCACATCTTCTCCGGTATATCCGGTATTCATTTCACCATATTTTCCAAACTTAGCAGACATTAAATCATACTTTGATTCAATGCCAATTACCTGAAATCGATATGGCTGCAGCAATACAAAAACATCACCGGTTACATTTTTCTGAGAATTGGTTAGATAGGCTTCTATATCCCTCATTACTGGATCCAGTATCTGTCCTTCATGCAACCAGTTACCATAAAATAATGCCAGCTGATCTTTCCAGTTCAATTGCCACTTTGTTAATACATGTTTTTCTAAAGCATGGTGAGCTTTAAGTATCACCATAGGTCCTGCTGCTTCAAATCCTACTCTGCCTTTAATACCTATAATAGTATCTCCAACATGAATATCTCTTCCTATTCCGAATGGCCCTGCAATAGTTTGTAAGTACTGAATTGCTTCCGTAGGATGTTCAAATTGTTGGTCGTTAATTACTTTTAATTCACCCTTATCAAATGTTAGTTTTACTTCTTCATTATCCGTTTTAGTTGCCTGTGTTGGCCATGCTTCTTCGGGTAATATTCCTTTAGAATTTAATGTTTCTTTTCCACCTACACTGGTGCCCCACAAACCTTTATTGATAGAGTATACAGCTTTATCAAAATTCATTTCTACACCCTTGCTTTTCAGGTAAGTTATTTCAGCTTCTCTACTCAGTTTCATATCACGTATAGGAGTAATAATTTCTACTCCAGGAATCATGATATGAAAAACCATATCAAATCTTACCTGATCATTGCCCGCTCCGGTACTACCATGTGCTACTGCATCAGCATTCAACATTTTGGCATGTTCAGCAATGTGTAAAGCCTGACTTAATCGTTCTGCACTTACACTTAATGGATAGGTATTGTTCTTCAGTACATTGCCATAAATAAGATACTTGATAATGTTGTCGTAGTAGTCCTTTACTGCATTAATAGCAGTATGGGTTTTAACACCCATCTTGTAGGCATGTTGTTCTATCTGTGCCAGTTCTTCTTCGGTAAAGCCACCAGTATTTACAATAATACTATGTACTTCGTAGCCCTTCTCTTCAAAGTGTTTTACACAGAATGTGGTATCTAATCCTCCTGAAAAACCTAATACAACTTTCTTGCTCATAATTAAATAGATTAGGTAATATAATGTTGTTAGAAGTTAAAGAAGATGCTCAGCAATTTCATCGACTTTTTTCTTTCTTTACTTTTAAATAGTTGCTTCCATTTCAGTAATCTTTCCAGAACAGTTTTATGTTGTTCAAAGTATTCGGTGGTCTCCTGCGGTTTATAATGATCTTTAGGATCATATAACATTGCAGTACACATACAGTTTTTCCTTTCCTTACTAACTAAAATATCAAAGTTTACGCAGCTTTTGCAGCCTGCCCAGAACTCTTCGTCGTCAGTTAGTTCACTATAGGTAACAGGCTCGTACCCCAACTCGCTATTAATTTTCATTACAGCAAGTCCCGTAGTTAAGCCGAATATTTTAGCATCAGGATATCGTTCTTTGGATAAGTCGAATATTTTTTTCTTAATCAGTTTTGCTACACCACTTTTTCTGAATTCAGGAGCTACTATCAATCCGCTGTTGGCTACAAACTTTCCATGACTCCATTCTTCTATATAACAAAACCCTACCCAGATGCCGGTATGCGTCAGCGCTATTACAGCCTTTCCTTCCAGTATTTTAGCAGCTATATATTCTGGAGTACGTTTAGCTATTCCGGTACCTCTGGCCTTTGCCGATGAAGCCATTTCATCCGTTATTCTGACAGCATAATGTGTGTCTAAAATATTAGCTACACGTATAATGAGTTGTTGATTATTTTCCACTATTAAAACTTACTTTGATGATGCGATTAACTGTTACTGAACTAAATACAACCTGCGTTATAAAAATAATGTGCCAGGTAAAAAGATTTAGATTCGAGGTCGTCGCATTAAGTGGATGAAGGAAGCATGGCAAAATGTACCTTGCATTGCAGCTTCTTTGCTTGCAAGGAATGATAATACAATATAGTTATTTTGCCTTTTCAATTTATTTTATCTTTTTCTAATAAAAGAATGAAAAGCGAAAATAATGTAAATTATTTATTTAGGTAATTTTTTTTATCTTACTAACGTTTGTTCACTATGCAAATGCAACTGTAGCAATACTTATTTTCATGCCAGGAACCAATAGCAGTGCAGCACTGCAGGATTCCAGTGTAGCTCCGGTGGTTATTACATCGTCTATTAGCAAGAGATGCCGAAAGCTCTTTAAATTATTTTCATTTATTTCAAACACTCCTTGCATATTATTAAATCTGGATATCCTGTTTTTCTTAGTCTGCGTTTCGGTATTCTTAGACCTTATTAATACATCATTGAGTATGGGTCTATTAAATTCTTGCGCTATGCCCTGAGCAATTATAAAGGATTGATTATACCCTCTTTTCTTTTCTTTTATGGTATTTAATGGCACAGGAACTATCGCCTCTACTTCATCAAATCGTCCACTGTTGATTAGTTGAATTCCTAATTGTCTGCCAAGAAACAATCCTGATTTTATATCCCCATGATATTTCAACTGAGCAATCAGCAGCTGCATAATAGAGTGCTTATTAAAATAAAAACCAGCAGCAGCTGATGTAATTTTCACCCTGCCATAAAACCGTTTTTCTACAGGATTTTCTGCTACATCAAAGAAGCCCGTTTCGGGTAGCAAAGCAAAACATCTGGAACATAGCAGAGAATCTTCCTGCAATAAGTCGGCACTGCAATTAGCACAGTTATGTGGAAATAGAATATGGAGAAAGCTGTAGAAATATTTTCTTATAATTTCTTTCATAGTATGGTACCTGCATTAGAACAGGTACTTGTATATCTCATATACTTGTGAAAAAGTTACTACTTCTATTTTGTAAGTGTTTTTGTCGAACCCTTTTTTGTTATATGCAGAAACAATAATTTTATCAAAGCCCATCTTCTCTGCTTCTGCTATTCTTTGTTCGATACGGCTTACAGCCCTTATCTCTCCATTCAATCCTACCTCTCCGGTAAAACAAATGTTCTTTGGCAATGGCACATCTTCATAGGAGGATAAGAGTGCACAGATTACTGCTAAATCTATCGATGGATCTTCTACTTTCAATCCACCAGCAATATTTACAAATACGTCTTTTACCCCAAAATGAAAACCTCCACGTTTCTCTAATACTGCAAGTAACAGTTGCAACCTTCTCAAATCAAAGCCCGTTACGGTACGCTGAGGTGTGCCATAAACACTCTGTGTTACCAATGCCTGCACTTCTATCAGCATCGGTCTCAGGCCTTCAACTGTTGCCGCTATGGCAGTACCACTCAGGTTGTCTTCTCTTTGCGAAATCAGAATCTCCGAGGGGTTCGTTACCTGCTTCATTCCGCTACCCGTCATCTCATAAATTCCAAGTTCCGATGTACTGCCAAAGCGATTCTTTATGGTGCGGAGTATTCTATAAGCATAATGTCTGTCTCCTTCAAATTGCAATACAACATCTACCATATGCTCCAGAATCTTAGGCCCGGCAATGGTTCCATCCTTAGTTATATGTCCTATCAGAAAAACGGGGGTATTGGTTTCTTTGGCAAAACGTTGAAATTCTGCTGCCGATTCTCTTATCTGCGATACACTTCCTGCAGAAGAATCTATTAAGTTCGATTGTATAGTTTGTATAGAATCTACTATAACAATTTGTGGTTTTAATTTCTTTATTTCCTGAAAAATATTCTGTGTAGTAGTCTCGGTCAGTAAGTAAAAATTATCGTTCTCTATCTGCAATCTTTCTGCACGCATTTTTACTTGTTGTTCGCTTTCTTCACCACTAATATAAAGTACTACATAGTTCTTTAATAACAGACCTATTTGTAAGAACAAAGTACTCTTTCCTATACCTGGTTCACCGGCTGCAAGTATGATACTTCCTGCTACTATGCCTCCTCCCAAAACCCTGTTCAGCTCAGTATCTGGCGATATTATTCTTTCCTCGTCATGTACATTTACTTCTTTAATATTAACTACTTTTCCCTTCCTTATTTTGCCATTATCTTCCCAGGATTCTTTTGCATTATTGTCCTTCAATATTACTTCTTCTACAAACACATTCCACTCGTTGCAAGATGGACATTTACCCAGCCACTTAGCACTTTCATGTCCACAATTAGAACAGAAAAAAGCAGTCTTTATTTTACTCGTAGCCATATAAGTGTATTTGTAAAAATGGAAATTATCTGATGATGAATTGCAACAAAGTTATCGGTTATAAAGGATGATTTCTATGCTATAGTATTTCACTTGTATAAAAAAGAAAAGGGCGGCTCTTAAGCCCACCCTTTACTTACTAACCCATTAAATTCCGTTACTAAGGTACAAGGATGGGGCATATTGCCAAATTAAATTTTTATGACAACCCTTTAACACTTATATTAATTCGTCAAAATGGGTCGTTTATTTATATTTTTAATCATTAAATAAGCTTTTTAGCTTATTTAATTAAAATAATTATTTATAACGAAGTTTTGTTTGCCAACTGCCCACAGGCTGCATCTATGTCTTTTCCCCTGCTTTTACGGAGACGGGCATTCACTTTATTCTTCTCTAAAATAGACATAAAGTTTGCAACAGCTTCTTCGGATGGCTTTCTGAATCTTGCATTTTCAATCGGGTTATACTCAATTATATTAATCAGATCGGCAGGAACCTGTCGGTATATTTTAATCAATTCTTTTGCATCTTCTTCACTGTCATTAAAATTATTGAAAAGTATATATTCAAAAGTGATTTCGTTATCCGTTTGTTTATAGAAATAATTAAGTGCTTCAATCAATGCCTTTATATTATTGGTTTCATTAATAGGCATTATCTCATTACGCTTTTTATCGTTGGGTGCATGCAAGGAAACTGCCAGCTTAAACTTTACCTTATCATCCCCTAAATGCATGATTTGTTTTGCAACACCTGCAGTGGAAACAGTAATTCTTTTTGGACTCATAAATAAACTGTCTGCTGCAGTAATCTTTTCTATCGCTTTTAGTACATTGGTATAATTCAGCAGTGGTTCACCCATACCCATAAACACAATATTGGTCAGCTTCTTTTCGTGTACTCTCATTGTTTGCTGATTAATCAGAGTTACCTGATCTACTATTTCATCAAAGGTTAGATTACGTTTTCTTTCCATGTAACCCGTAGCACAAAATTTACAGGTAAGACTACAACCAACCTGCGATGAAACACAAGCCGTTTTCCTATCATCTGTAGGAATCATTACTCCTTCTATCAAATGATTATCAAAGGTTTTAAATCGGCTCTTTATAGTACCATCTGCACTGTATTGTGTAGCATCCACTTTTAATGATGGGAACGAAAAATTATTACTCAATAACTCTCTTAATCCTTTACTTAAGTTGGACATATCATCGAAAGAATATGCATGCTTTAACCATAGCCATTCGTATACTTGTTTCGCTCTGAATTTTTTTTCTCCTATCGTTAAAAAGTATTCTTCCAGTTGAGCCAATGTCAACGTTCTGATATTAGTTTGAGATAACTGCATGCTGCAAAAGTATGGGTTGCGGATTAAGTACGAGAATTTGAGATAATTGTAGTAGCATATACGTTTTTATTTACTATCAAATAAGTAAATAAAAAAGCACATCTTCTACGAAGTAACTATTTTATTGATAATAAATGCTAATCTCTTGACGGGTAGAAAAAACAAACAACATCTTACGGACAGGTATTTGCGATGGCAGAGCAAGAATCTTCGTCCGCTGATAACCAAAGCTCAATACTTTTCCAAAAGCCAAAAGAAAGAACTGAAGATGAGTTTATTCCGTTGCCCCTGCTATTGCAAATACACTGTAAGCTTCCGTACAAAATTAGCGATATGAAGTGTGCTTACTATTGAATGAATTAAAGAGAACTTTTAGAATTATGTCTGTTGCCCGTAGAAATGTGTCAGCCAATTGAAGATATACTCTTAGTGTTTGAAGATGTACTCTCGTCGCTTTATGGTCAACTCCCGAAGCAAAATGATATGTGTGAGCCAATTGAAGATATACTCTTAGCGTTTGAAGATGTACTCTCGTCGCTTTATGGTCAACTCCCGAAGCAAAATAATATGTGTCAACCAATTGAAGATATACTCTTAGCGTTTGAAGATAAACTCTCGTCGCTTTGTGGTCAACTCCCGAAGCAAAATAATATGTGTCAGCCAATTGAAGATATATTCTTAGAGTTTTAACTAATATTCTTGTAATATTAAAGTCTTCTACATCAAATAAAGGATGCTTTAATAATAAAGATGCTTGGCTTTGTTGCATGAATAATTAGCATTTACATACTAAAAAGGATATAGAAGAGTTTTATTATAAGTAACTACTCAAATAATAAACTCAAACTATATCCAGTGGGTAAAGATAAATATAAAGTAACAAATTGGTCATCCTA
>CAIVPM010000113.1 GCA_903907815.1 uncultured Chitinophagaceae bacterium
AACAAATATATGTATGATATAAATGAGTTGCCAACTGATGCTTGCCCCTGTACGCCAGAGGTTCATGACTCGTTTAAAGTTCATGGCAGCAGCTGATAAAATCACATTCATTAAATCACCTAATATGCCTTTAAGGTAGTTGCGACATAACCTGTAATCTGTTTTTAGGTGTCCAATAACTGGTTCAATTGCAGCTCTTTTACTATGGTTGCCTCGCTTTGACCTGCTAATGTTTTTATCTGGTTTAGGTACATTTATTTTTGATGATTTATAAACAGGCAACCCTTTATAGCCCCTATCTACAAATACATTTTCGGGTTCTTTGCCAGTGAGGCGCGTGTATTGTTCTAGCGCTTCCGGTAATGTCTTGGAGTCATGTAATGTTTCGGTGAAATTGATAGCACCCATTATTATACCAGTGCCCTGGTCAACAATTATTGAAGATTTGCTTCCAAATTCAAATTTTTTATGCTCCTTACCTTTTGAATAGCATTTTACATCAGGCTCATGTAGGCTGTAAATTTTATTATTGTCGCCACGCGCTTGGGTTAGAACCCGCTGATAGAGTTTTAAATCCTTCAAATAAATACCAAGACTGTTTAAAGACAATTTTCTTGCTATTTCTCTTACCAACCTGCCTGCAATAACCTTTATCTTCTTATTTGCTTTACGAGCATCTTTGGCGCCATTCTTAGTGTTCTTGAAACGTTGCTTATGACTTAGTTTCTTTACAGACCTGGTGTAGGACTGGCGAAGATCAATTCCTTCTTTATCGGCTATCTTCCAACATTTAGTGATTATTTTTTTGTACAATTTATCATCTGTAGGGTAGGTTATATTTTTCTCCTGGACTGTCGTATCTACACTTACTACTGAAATGGTTCCTTGATCAGGCGGCTTATTAACACGTATGCTTTCTTTAAGAATCAATTCCACACCTGCTTCGCCTATCCGCTGTCGGAATGCAATAAGTTCTGTAGGAACACAAGGAATCGTTGGTTGAAAATGATGCTCACCACTAAAATATTGATAATAAAGATTCTCTGCCCATTGACCTACTACACTCTCATCACTTAAGTTGCGCAAATATTTAAGTATGAGCAAAGCCACCATAAGACGGATAGGCTTTGAAGGCTTGCCCATCTTTTCACTATAGTAAATTTTAAAGGCATTTTCGAAAACCGACCAATCAATTCTATGGGCCAGTATAAATAAAGGATGCCTTTGGTCGAGTTGGTCAGCAAGCCCGGAGAACATTCCTAGCTGGTGTGTAATTTTTTTCTGTGGCGTAAGCATACTCTAAATTGCAAGATTTTTGCAACTTTTTATAATAGCTTGTACTTTATACCACATATTTTAATTCAAAAATCAAGCTGGTGGCTGCTTTCAGGCTTTTTGAGGGTCGACTATTTAACTAAAATTAGACAAAACACCCCCTAAATTACTGTCAGAAATGCCTTGATACAACACCCTCTTCTTTTTTCATCGAAAGAGAGGGCTGGAGTGAGACCTCAGGATTGCAGTAAATCAGTGAGTCTCAATGCTGAAACATCTTCTCACCCACCGGAATTTCAATATCCAAAC
>CAIVPM010000114.1 GCA_903907815.1 uncultured Chitinophagaceae bacterium
GTTTACTGACTTTAAATGCAGGAACATTGAATACTGGTAATCATCTTACGCTGAAGAGTACTTCTATAGCTAATACTGCGGTAGTTGGCCCTGTAAGTGGAACTGTTACGGGTAAGGTAACGGTAGAAAGATATGTACCTAAAGGGAATAAAGCTTACAGAGATTTGAGTGCAGAAGTATCTAATGCTGGTTCAATATTTAATAACTGGCAAGAAGGTGGTAATAAACCTGCAGGTTATGGTATTTATATTACGGGCGTAAAAGGCGCTGCTCCGGGTGGTATAGATGCTTTAACAGGATTTGATAAAACAGCCACAGGCGCAGGTTCTATATTTACTTATGGTTCAGCTACATGGCCTTCTGTATCCAATAGTAAAACTACTTTTCTAGATCCATTCATGGGTTATCGTGCATTGGTAAGAGGAGATAGAACTTATAATATTTATGGTTCCGATCAGAACAATATGGCAAGTGCTACGACTTTAAGAGCGACGGGTAATCTGGTAACGGGCAATGTGGTGTTCAATACGACGAATGTAACGAGTGGAGTGTATATTTCAGCTGCAGCAAAACTGTTGACAGGTGTTAATTCTTTCAGTTTTATAACTAATCCGTATGTTTGTCCAGTAGACTGGGAGGCAGTATATGCTAATGCTGGCACACAGAATGTAACCAGTAGCTATTGGTATTTTGATCCTACTTTCTTCAATGCTGGCTTTGCTACTTATATTACATACAATGCAGTAGCTCATATCAATAGTAATCCTTCGGCTTCTAAACTGAATAGATACATACAACCTGGTATGGCATTCTTTGTGCAGAATAGCAGTAATGCCTCACCTACAGTAACTTTTACTGAAACTAATAAGGTGTCCAATAGTACCAAGACAGCAGTATTCAGAACAGAAGCGCCAAACTATATTCATGCTTCTTTATGGAAAACTATCAAGGAAGTAAAAACGAATGTAGATGGTGCTGTAGCCGTATTTAATGGCAGCTTTACTAAGTTAATTGGAGATAAGGATTCTAAGAAGATTCTGAATGGAGGAGAGAACATCTTTATTACCCAAACTAATACCGATTTAAGTATTGCTGGTTTACCAGTTCCTACCGAAAACGAAGAGATTAAATTAAATCTTAGTCAGTTATTAGCAGGAACCGCTTATCAGTTACAATTAGATGTTAATCAGTTTACCACTACTGGTGTAGAAGCATTCATTAAAGACAATGTGTTGAATATAATTGTACCTGCAACAGAAGGAATCAACTTTACGCCTACCAATGATGTTAGTTCTTATCAGGGAAGATTTAGTGTGGTATTTAAGGCTGCTAAGGTTAATCCTGCAATTGTAAAAGGAGCTGTTTCTATCTATCCAAATCCGGTATACAATAGTAAGTTTAACTTGCAGATGAGCAACCTTGAGAAAGGAGTGTACACTATAAGAGTAATTAGCAGTCTTGGTGTTGAAGTAATGAACAGTAGTATCAGCAATGAAGCTGATACTACTGTTAAAGCAATTAGTTCTAATGGTTTAACTACCGGTGTATATACTATACAAGTAGAAGGCAAATCTGGTTCTTACAATACTGAATTAATAGTAAAGTAATTGACAATTGATATTGGATAATTGATAAATAAAAAGATATATACAAAGATGAATAAAATAATAAAAGTTGCATTAGTAGCAATATTGGTAGTTTCACTTACTA
>CAIVPM010000115.1 GCA_903907815.1 uncultured Chitinophagaceae bacterium
GCTCAATTTTTTAACCGGACGCCAATGATTATCAAATTATCACATTAGCTAATCAAAGTATTATCTTCCTTCACCCTATACTCCCTTGCAAACCCCACCGGAGCCAGTATTACTATCGAAAATTCCGAGTAGCCCTGCAAAAAGCTTCCCGTTTTTTTATGCGGACTAATAACCGATATTTTCTTTACCACATTCGTTACATGGTCTACGCATATTTGTTCTACAGCAAAGTCGAAGTTTAGGGCAGAGTAGGTTTGCAGTAGTGGGTTAGAGAACTGTAGTACCAGTGGTCTCTTAAAAATACTTTTCTTACGATAGTTCAGCGACTGGAAAATCTCCACGTCCGAACTGGCAAGTTCGCAGTTGATGATAGTTGTTTTACCGCCTTTTACAATAGAAAGATCTATGCTTTCTGCAAAGGGAAATCTGATGTGTTTCATGTGCATTTATTTTGAAATGATTTAATATGCACACCAAGAATAAAATACACGGGGATATACATTTTTGTTTGACTGTAAGTCCTCATCATTTTACCACCGTGTAGTTTGTTCTATCGGTTGGTTTTCTATACTTTTTCAAGTAAAGAAATCTTGATGTTAACGATGCAAATGTATAATGGAGGGAATGAAATAACCAAATAATTGTTTTGTAAATTATTTACAATCAAGTTTAATTGACTCTATTTGTTCTTTGTATTTGTACTCTAATTTACCAACTTGCATAGTGTAAATTGTTGCATTGTTTTCTTGAATATTGATTCATTTTCACTGGAGTATAATAGTAAGTACTGAATACAAGGAAGGGGGTATATTGTATTGTCTAATAGTCCCTTTATTTATAGGGTTTACCTTGTGAACTTTATTGACTAATGATTGAGATTGGGTATGGTTAGACCCACTTTTTTTTTAAATGCTTTACACATTAATCCTAAGCGATTGTTTACTTGCTGGACCATACAAAGATGACTTACTTTTTCTTCGATTGTTCTGGTGCTTTTGAATAGTTCGGCTCCAATCTGTTTATATGATTTATCTGTGCATACCAATTGCAATAGTTTATAATAGCTGCCTATTGGTTTCTCATCAATAAATGTATTTCTTAGTTCCTGTATAATATTACTTTGTTTGTTGTTGATAGAACCATTTTCAAGTATATCTATTATAGCATTGAGCAATATTTCTTTATTGTCGTTTTTGAACAGAAAGCCTATACAGCCTGCTTTTGCAAGAAGATGTTTACTGCCTTCGGGGTAATTGTCGCTGTAAGCTGCTACTCTTATATCGGCATGATACTGGTGTAACCAATTTACACTATTGAGGGCATCTATCAGTGACTCTCCTATACTTACTATCATTATGGATGGAAATAATGGATTGGAAAGGGATTGCTGTTGCATTTCCTCGCTATTGTTTGCCATGAAAGTTGTGATGAAAGTGTCGGAAACATTGTGCATGACGACTGAGAAACCCTGGCAAATCATAGGGTTTTCGTCTATGATTCCAAGTGTAGTTAAAGGAGGTAACAACATAATATTGAGTTTACAGATTACCGATTTACAGGCAACCTAATTTGTGCAAGTTACGGAGAGATTCGAATTAATAATTAATAATTAATAACTGATGTTACGCAACCTTTTGGTTCAATTCAGCTAAATCTCTCAAAGTTATTAAGGCTGCTTTATTTGCTGCTATCATTATTTTAGACTTTAATGCGAAATGATTCGTCTGGTGTTTAATTTTCAGTACTTCATATTTCA
>CAIVPM010000116.1 GCA_903907815.1 uncultured Chitinophagaceae bacterium
ACAAAAACCGATCCGGCTTCTATATCATAAAGCCAAATGCCGTAAGTGCCTTTAATATCTTCTAGCATATATCTAAAAGCATCTTCCGGTTTTAAATTTAAATGGGTCTTCTTGAGCATTATATCGTAAAGATAAGGTATCCATTGACTATCTACGTCAAATTTAATTCCATATACCTTTTCCAGAGCTTCTGTATTAGTTAATATTCCGTTATGAGCTGCAATTGCTCTCCCGAAAGAAAATGGATGACAACTAGAAAGTCCTTTAGTATCTCCACTGGTAGTAGGTGCTCTATTATGCCCCAGATAAAATCCATTCTTAATATCAGGGAAAAATGTATAATTCTTTTTAGAAGTCTTTACAAGTTCATATCCTTCATCTTCTATATAAAGAAATCCCGAACTATGACTTCCTCTAGATTGATTATGTTTATATAAATGATAAAATTCTATAGGTGATAGACCACTGTATATTCCGCACATATATCAATTATACTTTAGATTGAACTTCGCTGCACTAGAATTCCACTCTGGTGTATTCATGCTATCTCCTAATCCAAAATGTACAACCTTAACAGGAGCTACACCCATTTTTAATTTATTGTTATTAGCTCTTAAACAAAAAGAAATATCATAATGATGAAAATTAAAATCCTCATCAAATTTGGTATTAGTGGATACTGCCTTATCTACATCAACAGCTATAAAAAGACCATCAAGAACAAGAGCTCTTGAATCTGATGGACCAAAAACCGTGGTCCAGGTTTTGCCTTCGTGAGCATGTGCAACCTCACCAACCATATCTTCTTTATTAGACATTAAATGCCAAGCGGGTGGTCTAGATCTATCTATCTTTTTTGATCCAGCTAGACCTACTATATCATATTTTTCAAAAGCTATATCTAATTTCTCTTGCCAAAAAAGATCTTCAATTAATACATCATCATGTATAAAAATAATCTTTTTGCCTTTGTGATCTTCGGTAAGAAATTTATTATAAACTTTAGAAAGACCTTCTTTATTACTATAAAGGATTGAATAATTTTTATAAGCAAATTTATCTAAAAATAAATTGAATTGGCTTTTCTCAAATTTGTATTGAGAAAGGGGTGTAGCACAAACAAAGTGATAATGATTTACAGAGCTTGGCAATTGTAATTTTTCCATGGTATTTTATCTGATATTACATATTCCTTTGGATCTATATATCCAGCTTCTAAAAAGCCTTGTAACCGAGAAGCACATGATGAACATGTGCCACAAGATATTTCTTCTCCTTTATAACAAGTATGTGTATTTTTAAAATCTACTCCATTAGCTATACCATCTTTAATAATATCTGCCTTTGAAAAAGTAATATAAGGAGCTACTATTTCAATATGATGTTCTCTATTAAGAGAGATAGTTTGATTTATATTCTTTAAAAAGTCTAAAGAACAATCCCAGTGACCACTGTGTGTATCTACTTCCGCTGCCCCATAATAAACCTTGTCTGCACCTGCTGATTCAGCTGCAGCGGTGGCAATGGATAAAAACATCATGTTCCTGTTAGGAGCATAAGTCGGAGGCTGAGCGTGACCTGCTATGTCCCTGATGTTGGGAATTTCTTTGTTATAATCCAATAAAGCAGAAGAAGACGCTATATCTTTAAAGAAAGATATGTCTAATACTTTATGAGGTATATTTAATTTAATACAATTATCTATAGCCCTTTCTATTTCTATAGAATGCCTTTGACCATAGTTAAATATTAAAGCCATCGTATCTGATTCTTTGTTAATTTTATATAGCAAACAGGTAGAATCTAACCCTCCACTATAAATTACAATTGATTTAGGTTTTTTGACATCCATAAGGTAAATATACTATATATTGTAATGAAGAACACCAAGAAAGTCAAATTTAAATTGAAAAAGAAATATGGAGTAAAGACTACCGTACCATCTAAGAATCCTAAGGTTGAAAAAGAAATCAAGAGAATTTTAGATAGTAACTACAGACCTATGTGTAATTGTAGTGGAAATTGTATTGGAGAATGCAATGCTTGGTTTAATGAAAGTACTGATATTCCATTCATTAGTAGATTTTTAGGTGCTTTAATTTCTGAAGCAGAGCAGCTTAAAGACGAAGAACCAGAAGAGAATCAATCAGAGGAAAAGTCTCCTGAAGATTTTTCACCTGAAGCTAATAAAGATGATTTTGAAAAGGCTTTGGAGCCAGAAACTCCAAAGGATGCATATGAGGTAGAAGGGGTACCGCCTGAGGTTGCTACTAAGAATATAGCAGAAATTGAAAAATGGTCTGCAAAATTAGATGAATTTACATCTATGTTAAATGACCCTAATATAGAATCATTACATAAATTTTTATCAGATAATGACAGAGCAGGAAGTTTGCTTCGTGGTATCATGCGCAAATCTTCTGATAATATTACTCGTACAACAGGCGAATTAGATAAATTGAAAGAAGTATTAAATTCTTTCATTATCACAGCACCTAAAAAAATTAGAGACACTGAACAGTCTTTGACTTCTTAAGAATATAAATTTTGTAATATAAATTTATAATCTATTTGGTCTAACTTTTCTTTAACACACCATTCATTAAAGTCTTTATATGGTTTATCAATAGGCCATTTAAAGACTTTTTGTTTATTAGAAATAAGCTTAAAGATATTTTCTTTAGCTGCTTCATCAAAACGAGGGTTATCTAATACCCAAATCTTTTCATGAAAGGGAAATTCAATTAATTGTTTCTCCTGCTCTCCCGTTAATATTAACCCTGCTACTGATACTCCGTTTTTTACAAACATAGCATCCATAGGACCTTCAAATAAAAATAAATAATCCAAGGAAGAATCTATTCTATCTATTCCGAAAACTGTTTTATCATATCCAACTTTATTAAGATATCTGGGTTCCGTGCCATCTAAAGATCTTGTTTGATAAAATACTATTTTCTTGTCTCCATCATAATAAGGAACACAAAGCCTGTTCTTATGAAAATGATCTGTAAGACTTATATAATAAGATGAGCTTTTATTAACAGCTGTGTCTAGTCTTCTTTCTGTAATATATTCTAATGCTTTTTGAAAATAAACATTAGTTCCATAATATTGTTTTTGTAATGGATCACTAAGGTTAATGGAGTCTAAAGGTAAAGAGGAAAGTGTTTTCTTTTTAATCTTATTACTATATTTTAGATTATCTGTAATATCAAAAGATGTATCACCACTCAATACTTCAGCTTCTATCTCCTCTCTAGACATACCTGATACAGCTTCTATCCAAGCTTGAGCATGCCAAGATCTGCTACAATTAAAACAATAAAAGGTATTACTTGTAGGATAATAATAAAGCCTTTTCTTTTTTAAGAAACTTTTACCCTCTCTACATATAGGGCACGAAGCATAGTAAGTGCTTGTAAATTTATTGTAAGCAGGGGCACCTGCGTAGGTGTAAAATTTATTTAAAATATAACTACCAGGTAATTGCCTCACCTATATATTATATTATAAATTAATAGGAATATCAATCTCCGTAGCTGTAGTTATCAGAAGAATAGTCTGATGATAAATATTCTTTATAAGCAGCTTCTACATCTGGATCATATTCCAATGCAGCTGCTCTTCTTAATTCTTTATCGTACTTTGGGTCACCTGTTGAAATTGGTTCTTCGTCTGTATCTAAGATAGCTACTCCAGTTTCTTCTTTAGGAACTAAGGTATCACCTTGTTTTTCAATTAAATTCTTAGAGATAAGCTCTTTGATAACAGATTCGGCTTCACTTTCTTCTTTAGCAAAAGAACCTGTAATATACTTTACCACATCAGCATATTCAGATGGTTCATCTGCTTGACGAACGTATTCTAAAGCCTTTTCAGCAACTTCTGAAAGTTCCTCTTCATTCTCTGAAGGTTTTGTTTTGCTTGTGTGTTCTGTTTCTGTTGGAGCTTCTACGGTCTTAATTAGACCAAAAGAGGGATCAGTTAAAAGATTGGCCGTAACTCTTGTCATTTTTTGAACAAGATCTTTACGTGTGGGTACACCTTCTCTAACTTGAGTTTCTATTTGTGCCCAAAGTTCTGTATAAGAACGTGGGGGATATTCGGTTAAATCCGCTGCTAAATTATTTAATATTTCTCTTATCTTGTCTTGTGGCAACCCACCAAGCCATTTTTTAGTCGACCATGCTTCGATAAGCTCATTCATGTCTCCGGCATTTAATTTATCTGCAAAGGCGGAGGCATCTATTTCGATATTAGAAAATTGAGCTGACTTAGGAATACGACCCTCTTTCAGATCAACTAACATATTTTCAACGAGAAAGTTAAATTTAGACATTTCTTTTACTTACCAATTAAGCGGGCTTAATTAGAGTTTCTTCTTCACCGTATTCTTTACCTTCTTTAGTTATATAAAGACTGGTAAGTGCTATACGCTCTTCTTGATTCCCATAAATATCAATAATTGGAGCTGAATCTCCCTTCTTAAAGATTCTTCCATCTCCTTGAAAGAATGATTGTTGAAATACTTTAAAGATATTATCGATTTCTTCTCTAAACGTGGGATCTGTATTTCTTAATCCATCTTCAACTATTTCAACCGGAGCTGCTTTTGTTAAAGGAATATAAAAAATAATATCAAACATACTCAACGTTTCTCTTACGATAATACGAGATTCATCTAAAAACTTGTCTGAAACCTTTCCGTTAAGGTTTAACCAAGAGGAATATGCAAGATTATCTAATACACATCGATCAAATATAACATTATCGCCTTTAGAATACTTTTGAGCTTGGTCTATAAGGTGATCTAATATAATTCTTTGAGACTCTTCGTTACCTTCACTACTGTGAGGTAAACTCTTTTCTTTAATTACATCTCTGTATGATTCTTTTGGAGTCTCATACATCGGCCAGGTTTTTAAAAAATCCTGTATGTAAGTGGTCTTACCCACGCAGGCTGTACCGCTGACACAAATCTTCATATACTTAATATATACTCTATATGTTTATTTTTCACTAGTTTTATTTTTTCTTCATTAAAAAGAGTTTTAACTTGTTTGTCTGTAAGTTTTTCAAAATCCTTTTCTGAAAAAATTTGATATGTCATGTTGTGTTCTCTGCAAAACCTTTCACCAGCCGCTTTTTTTAATAATACTGCCGGTGTATTAATCAATTTATAGGGTTTAACTTCAATCATCATATTACCGTTTAAAATAAAATCTGCATAATATGTTCTTTCTCCTCCATCATAGTTTATATACGGTATAGAATAACAAACATTTTCTGCTCCTGACCATGATAATTGATTTTTTTCTATATAATTTATCATAAATGAAAGTTCGTGCAGGGATCTAAAGAACCATCTTTTATACCAGCCACAAACCCCATTTCCAGCCTTTTTTGGTGTGGGTTTACCAAACATTGGGTTGTTTTTGCCTTTGTATTTTTTTGACCACGTTTCTTTTTTTATATCAGCAATCTCTTTTCCCCACATTTCTTCCCACGATCTATGTTCTTTGCCTTTTCTTTTTGCATTATATTGTTTTAAAGCATTTATGCAATTTGTACGATCTGTGGTTTTCATAAAGGCACTAAGTTTTTCCTTTATTGTTTTAGATTTACTGCCGTACATCTCTTCATAAGTTTTATTCTTTTGATTAGATGCATTGTTTCTTAATCTTTGTATATTAGTTGAATCTGCATACCATAAACAGCTTTTACAACGGGCGGGAGTTGTTTTTGGTATGAGTTGTCTTAGTTTTAAATAGAGAAAATTGGGACAATTATTGCATTTTATTTTTAAACGTTGGCTTAAAAAAGGTTTTCCGTTTTTATGGTATTTAACTTTATCTACTATTAAAGGAAAAAGGTCATTATAATTAGTGATCATGTATATATTTACCCTAATACCCTCCCTACACATTGGGTTCCGGATACGCATATTTTCATAAATTAGGTTTATTATCTAATAATTCTGGGAAATAATCAAGTATTTTTTTTGTAGTTGAATCGAGATATTCTTCTTTAAAAACATATATTTCTTTTAAAGGAATATTACTAGATATTTTTCTCAAGTTTATAGCAAGGTCTACTATTTCTTCTATATCTTTTTTATACCAGGCGCTGTTTATATCAACAGACCCTGCATAAAGTAAAGTCTCTATAATCAATTTAAGCTGATTATGTGTTAAATTATTAAGGTTATAAACCTCTTCTTTCATACCCTACTTTACCACAGTGGAGGTTTAATGCACTAAATTAGGAAGGCATATCTACTAAAGCTATTAATTCTTCTAATAGTCTTTGAGCCTCACCTACATTAGTTAAATCAATTGGGTTAAGTTGAGCTAGTTCATTAATAATAGTACGAGCAGAAGGATTAGAATCTTCTAAATGAGTTTTATCTATAAACAAGGCTGTCTTAGCTAATCCTATTAATTGAACCTTTAAAGCAACATCTTCTTCTTTAGGCAATTTAGAATCTTCTCGGTCAGAAACATCAACTGGTGCTGATATGGGTGTTTCTGTTGGTGTTTCTACCTCTTCTGCTTCGTTTAATAAGGGGTAAGTACTTTTTATTAAGTCTAAAAATTTGCTCATGATATAATTTATTTATGGCAAAAGAAAGCCTACTTCAAAGTATTTTATATAATAGGAGAAAGTTGATAGTAAGTAAATTATAATAAATAGATAATAATATCATGCCAGATCTTCTTCCCACCGCTAATAGAGTGCCAGACGCTAGTAGAAATTTCGTTAGTTCTATCTTACAAAGACTTCCTTATGTAGCAGGCGCTATAAATGCAGATGTAGGTAATCCTAAATACGAACTTTTTGATCGTTTATCAAAACGCACAGAATTACGTCTTATGCAACAGTCCGTTCTTACCGGACCTTACATGAACAATGATCACTATAATCCCGGCAGATTTAGTTCAGATCACAATTATCATCGTTACATCTATGCTCAAATAGATACAGATAAAATTAGGCGTATGGCCGAATATCGCCGTATGGGAGCATTTGCAGAAGTTGCTGATTGTTTGGATGAAATTTGTGATGAGTTTATTGTTAAAGATGAAAATCAAGAAATTGTTCATTTAGAATTTTCTAATTTTTCAAATCTTCAACAAGAAGAAAAAAATGAATTACGAAAAGAGTTTGCAAAATTTATTAATGTATTTGATTTAGAACATAAAGGAAGAGGTTATTGCAGACACCTTTTAACGGAAGGAGAAATTTTCTTTGAAAATGTAACTCACAATGAAAAGAAAGATTATGGTATTATAGGTGTTCTTAATATTCCAGGAGAATTGATTAATCCTGTATATGATAACGTACAAAATAATGTTATAGAAAACTTTATTTTTCAAAAACCTATAAATCTTTTAAATAATCCAGCAGCAGCTCTTTCACAGCAGCAAAGTAATATTAGTACTAATTCTCTACAACAACAACTTGTGACCTTACAAGGGAATCAAGTTACATATATTAATTCTGGATTATGGAATGAAGATATGTCTATAAGAATTCCTTTCTTAGAAAATTGTCGCCGAGCTTATAAACAACTTTCTCTTTTAGAAGATTCTATTATTATATATCGTTTAGTTAGAGCTCCAGAGCGTCTTAAATTTAAAATTGATGTAGGTAATATGCCTCCTGCTAAAGCTGAAGCATATGTAAAACAATTGATGCAACAATATTGGTCTAAGCAGACTTATAATGATACATCAACTTCTAGTAATACTGGTAATATTTATAATCCTCAATCTATGTTGGATTCTTATTGGTTTGCAAGAAGACAGGGTGAATCAGGTTCTGATGTAGAAGTGTTGCCTGGTGGATCAAATTTGGGTCAATTAGATGATTTGATGTATTTCGTTAATAAACTTTATAAGAGTCTTAAAGTGCCTCTTACAAGACTTAATCCTAATGAACCTTTCAAGGATGGATCAGAAATTCTTAGAGAAGAATTACGATTTGCTAAATTCATTATTACTCTACAACAACAATTTGCTCAGGGATTGAAGCAATCATTCGTTACTCATTTAAAATTAAGAGGATGGTGGAAAGAACTTAAGATGCATGAGTCTTATATTAATCTTGATTTTAATCCTCCTTCTAATTTCTTTGCGATTCGTCAACAACAATTATTTGAACTCAAACAAAAGAATTTCAATGATTTGACTAATAATGATAGTATTTCTAAAACTTTTGCTCAACGTCATTATCTTGATTATTCAGATAATAAAATTAGTGAAAACATGGAATGGCTTCGTAAGGATGCCGCTCTTAAGTGGGAATTAAACCAGATTGAAAATAATGGTCCTAATTGGAGAGAACATATAGAGTCCGCTGAAAATATAGCAGCAGGTTCTGAAGCTAGCGGAAAAACTACAGGGAGTGAAGGTGGGGGTGGTACATCAGCAAGTGAAATACCAGAATTTGGTGGGGGTACAACTCCAGAAACAACACCTGAGGAAACGCCTGAAGTTACACCAGAAACTCCAGGAGCTAGTCCAGAAACCGCTTCAGAACCAGAAACTACTTAAAATAACTTTCTAAGTTATTTTTGGGATAAATATTATTGTGATTTATAATATTCCAGCTCACAAAGCTGGGGATACTTGGCAGGGTATCCCTAGTATTACAATTTTTAGAAACGGATCAGCATTAGATCTTACAGGAGCAACTGCAAAAATGCAGGTGAGATTTAAAATAGATGCTCCTTCTGTTATAGATTTTAGTACTCAAAATAATACTATAACTCTTATAGCACCAATTTCAGGTATATTTAATATACCTGCTCGTTTAGTTGATTTACCTCCTGCTACCTATCTTTATGATTTAAAAATATCACTTTCAGGTGGAGAGGTTAAAACATTTTTAGAAGGAAATTGGTCTATTACCAGTCATGTGACTAGATTGTAATTATGAGTGACCAAATTATTATTATAGATAATACAGCTGGTGATTCTATTTTTGTCAATCAAAATACGGCGCCAGAAAATATTACCATTGATACTAATGGTAGTTCTTTAGTTACTAGTGTAAATGGAAGAATTGGAGCTATTGTTTTGTCTAAATCTGATGTGGGTCTGGATCAAGTAGACAATACTAGTGATTTAAATAAACCAATTTCAAATGCATCTTTAAGTGCTCTATTGTTAAAAACAGATCTTAATTTATATTATACTTTAAATAATCTAGTAACAAGTAGATATAACAATTGGAATAATGTTTATGTTACTGTAAATTTTTTAAGTGGTAATTGGAATTCAGTTTACAGTAATGTAAACAGTAATAGTGCTAATTGGGATTATGCTTATACCTGGGTTAATTCTAATTCTGCTAACGCAACCTTTCAGACTATATCTGCTGTATCTCTTTCTGGTGTATTTTACGGGGATGGTAGTAACCTTATTGGAGCCTCTCTTCCCGGACAAGCGATTATTAATACTCTTGTAAGGTCAAATAGTGCTAACTGGAATACAGCATATAATACAGCATTAGTATATCAAAGTTTAAGTGGTAGTTATGCTACCAACACTTTAGTTCGATCTACTTCAGCACTTTTAACCCCTTTAACTCTTACTGATACTTTAACAAGTCAATTAGTTAAAACAATAGATTTTAATAGTCTTTCAGCAACCCTTCTAACAAGAACAGATGCTAATACATTAACAAGTCTGTTGGTTCTTAATTCCACTTTTAATAACTATCAGACTAATGTTGCTAATACTACAGCAACTCTTTTACCAACCACTGTATATCAAAATGCTTCTGGTTCTTTTGCTACTAATACTCTACTTCAAAACACTTCTGCTCTTTTAACCCCATTAACAACTACTAATACTCTTACGAGTCAGTTAGTTCTTAATACAACTTTAAATTCTCTAAGTGGTAATTGGCAATCAGCATTCACTACCGTACAAAACAACTCTGCCACTACGTGGAATTACCAAGGCACAGATTTAAAGAATCTGAGTGCTGGATGGGTTGGAGGAAACAGCGCTTATAGTAACTTAGTATCCAACAGTGCTGCATATCTAAGTGCTACGGATCTTTCATTCTTAAGCGTATCTGGTAATTGGAATGAAGCCTATAATAAATCTACAGTATATGCCAACAACTCCGCTTCTTATGCTACAATAAACTATGTTGATAGTAACTTTTTTAGTCTATCAGGTGGTATTGTAAATGGAGAAACTCATTTTAATAATAATGTAACAGTATTTGGTAATTTAACAGCTACAGGAACGACAACATTTGCTAATACTATATTCAGCGTTACAAGTGCTTTAAGTGTAGTTCATTTTGGTTCGGGCCCGGCAATATATATTGGTAATGATGGTTCAGGGGATGTTGCATCCTTTTATGACATTGACCAGGGTATTGAAGTATTACATGTTGGTGGTATTAATTCTAGCTTTCCCAATGTTGGTGTCCACACATCAGCTCCAAATAAGACATTTACAGTTGTTGGAGAAATATCAGCTACATCTGATATCACAACTAGTGGTAAGATTTATATTCAAGGAGATGGCAATTCCGATCAATGGAATAGTGCTTATACAAATCAAGTAAATTACCTTCTTCTCAGCGGCGGAACCCTATCCGATAAACTTGGTATTAAAAACGTTCCGCTTTATTTTGATCTAGATACTGCATCTCTTGGTAATTCGTACGGAGACTTAGGACTCGGCTCTTCAAATAATATTTCAATAAATCCTAACGCTAATTTAATATTAACACAGAATGTAGGTAATGTCGGTATTGGTACGATAACACCAACTACAAAGTTAGATGTTAATGGAGTAATTACAGCAACTGGTGGTAATTCTAATAATTGGAATAGTTCTTATACCAACGTTAATTCGAATAGTGCTAATTGGAATTCTGCATACAACGTTGCTACATCCTATCAAAGTGCTTCTGGATCTTTTGCTACTAATACTCTGTTACAAAGCACATCTGCTCTTCTAACCCCTTTAACAACTACTAATACTTTAACAAGTCAATTAGTCCTCAACTCTACTTTAAATTCTTTGAGTGGTAATTGGAATAGTGCTTATACGACTGTTAATAATAACTCTGCTACAACTTGGAATTATCAAGGTACTGATTTAAAGAATTTAAGTGCAGGTTGGGTTGGTGGAAACAGCGCTTATACAGCTGTTAATTCAAATAGTGCTAATTGGAATAGTGCTTATATTTCAACTACGGCTTTAAATCTTTCTTCTTCTAACTGGAACTCTACGTATACATATGTAAATTCAAACTCTGCTACAAATAATCCATCCTATAATTCTTCTACATTTGTTAAGCTTTCCTCAGAACCTTATACACTAATAGCATCTACAAGTTCTATTCAGCCTATATTAGGGAGCAATACAGTACTTGGATGCTATAATACAATTTTAGGCGGAATAAGTAATACAATTGTACCAATTGCTGTAACAAATGCTTCTGCGGTTTTAACAAACAGTACACTATTAGGAGGTAACAACAATGTTATTTGTTCAATGGGATGTGCAAGTACGTTCTCGTGCTGTTATGTAAGCGGTACAGTGTATGGTAACACTACTATATCAAACAGTTTAATTATATCTGGATCAGCAAATAAAATTATTGGAACTGCTTCAGGTTATTATAACGGTGTTAGTTGTACGATAAATAATAATTCTCTTATTGCCAAAAACGAAATTATTGTAGGTGGAACTTGTAATATAATATCTCCGTCTACTTACGGGCTTTTAAATTTATCAGATGGGGCTACTATTATAAACGGTTGTAGTAATACTATTAGTGGGTATGCAAGCTATTCTACTATCGTTAATGGTGTATCTAGTTCTATTGCTACATCAAACTCACAAATATTTAACGGTGTTTGTAATAACATTTTTAATTGTTCTTTTGAATCTATTATTAATGGATGCTGTAATTACACATACGGTAATGGGTTTAATATAATTGGCTCTGGTTGCTGTAATAAAGTGGGAAATGGTACTAAAAATTCAATAGTATTAAACGGTACAAAAAATACAGTTTGTAATAATTGCTCTACTGTAATTAATGGGTGCTCTAACTTTGTAAACGGTAGTTATAATTTTATTGGTGGTGGTAGTTGTAACAAAACATCAGGTGTGTATGCTACTGTTGTCAATGCTCTTAGTACCTGTGCTACAGGTAACTATGCTGTAGTTGTTGCAGGTAACTGTAATTCAGCATCTGGAGCATATTCAACAGTTGTTAATGGCTTTAGTAGTTGTGCAACAGCTCTATTTACTTTTGTTGGAGCAGGAAGCGGGAACTGTGCAACTAGTAACTATGGGGTAGTTGTTGGAGGTGTTAGAAATACAGCGTCAGGTGTTTATAGTACTGTTGGAGGTGGACAATGTAATACAACTTCAGGACAATACGCCAGTGTAGTAGGTGGAGGAAGACTTAATTGTGTTTTAGGTTGCTGGGGAACTGTAGCTGGTGGATGTAGCAATACAGCTGGGGTAGGTTCGTTTGCAGTAGGTAGAGGCAACAAAGCATGCGGTAGTTATGGAACTGTTAGTGGAGGATATAACAATTGTGCTAGTTCGTTTGGATATAATTATAGCTTTATAGGAAGTGGATGTGGAAACAATGCTTTAGCAACAAATCATAGTGTGATTGTAGCTGGAGACAAAAATACTATAATCAGCGACTGTAGTATTATTAATGGTGGAAAATGTAATTACAATTCAGGAGCTTATGCGATAACCAATGGTGGTCTCGGTAACTACAACCCATTAAGAGACTCAATAATTGGTGGAGGTGTTGCAAACCATACTGGAGGGTTTGCTCCTTTTAACATTACAGCAGCTGCTTCAATCTCTGGTAATGGTTCCCAGACCTGTTTAATTGGCACAGGTATTCAAAGTTGCTTCTCATCACCTTTTACCTCAGGTAATGTTTCTCTATATTATGCTACCCCATCAGTTCCTTTAAGTGCTGGTACATTTACAACAGCTACAATTGCTGCAACTGGTACAAACTATATTATTATTAATGGTGATTATAGTACTTGTACAGGAACTGGTTTAAGTGCTACAAGTATCTATGTCTATGATAGAGCAATTAATAATACAGGTTATGCAAATGTTATAGGTGGAGGTAAGCTTAATACAGCTTCAGGCTGCTATGGTTTTGTTGGTGGGGGTTTCTGTAATACTGTTACTAGAGGTAATAATAGTACAGTCAGTGGTGGAAGCCGCAATACTATTAATGTTGGTAGTGGTGTAGCTGATGCGACAATTGCCGGAGGTTCTCTAAATACAGTAATAAACAAGTGTGGTACTATTGGCGGTGGAGGTCAGAATGCTGTTTGCGCTGATCAAGGTACAATATCCGGTGGTTATCAAAATATCATATTCGGCAGTGCTGCCGGAAGCAATATAGCCGGAGGCTATAGAAATTGTATGTCGGGTGGTCAGAGTGTAATTGCAGGCGGAGGTTGTAATACTACTAGCTCTGCAGGTTCATTTGCGTTTATTGGTGGTGGTATATGTAACGCTGTTTTAAATGGTTATTCAACTATAGTCGGTGGTAAATTTAATTACAATCCTCTATTCAATTCTAGTATTGAAGGTGGCTCTTTTAACCATACTGGTGGTTATGCTCCAGCGAATATAACCTTTGGTGCTAACCTTTCAGGTAATGGTACTTGTACAGCTTTAATTCAATCTGGTATTGGATCTTGTTTTAGTGCTTCTAATACAACTGGGGCTGTAACAATAATGTATATGACATCTGGTACTGCCAACCAGTCATTATCATCTGCATGTTTTACTACAGCTAATGTTGTTACTAATGCTGCTAACTGTATTGTTATAAATGGCGACTATAGTGCTTGTTCAACAGGATTGAGTGCATGTAGCATTTATGTCTATGATAGATGTTTAAATATTGGTGGATGTAGTACCTTTATTGGTGGTGGTATTTTAAATACAGCTTCTGGTTGTTATAGTTTTGTTGGCGGGGGTTACTGTAATTTTGCTAGAAATCGTACAGATTTTGTAGGTGGTGGTAATAACAATTGCATTAATCCAGATGGTTGTGGAGGAAATGTTGTTGTTGGTGGTGTTAATAACTGTGCAGGTGGTGCTAATGGTTTTGCTTTTGTAGGTGGCGGTACAAGTAATACAGCATCAGGATATCGAGCTGTAGTAACAGGAGGTCGTTCCAATACAGCTACAAACTATGGTTCTGTTGTTGCTGGTGGTAAATTTAACAGTTCAACAGGTAATGCTGCTACAGTAGCTGGTGGTCAAGGTAATACAGCCTCTGCTATATATTCTTTTATTGGTGCAGGATGTGGTAATACAGTGTCAGGTGGATGCTCAACAATCGTCGGTGGTAAATTCAATTATAACCCTCTTTATAATTCTGATATTCACGGAGGAGCTTTTAATCACACTGGAGGGTACAGGCCTTGGAGTGTAGCGAGTAGTGGATTGTCAGGAAACGGTTCTTGTACGTGCATTAATACGGGTAACGGTGGTTTTTGTGGTCAATTTTCATCAGCTTGTACAATTGGTGCTGTTAATATAATTTGGACTACAGCCACGACAGGCTCATCTTTAAGTGCCTCAAATTTTGGAGTAGTCAATATTGGACCAAGTTCGGGTAATGCTAACGCCATCATTGTAAGTGGCTGTGATTTCAGTTCATGTACATCTTCTGGATTAAGCGCAACAAACGTTTGGGTGTATGACAGATGTTTAAACAATAATGCCTGCAATACTTTTATCGGTGGTGGTATTTTAAATACAGTGTCTGGTAACTATAGCAGTGTAGTAGGTGGTATTTGTAATCATACTCCAGGATTATACTCGGTTGTAGGAGGTGGATATTTAAATTGTGCTAGTAGTACAGGTACTGTTGTTGCTGGCGGGGCTTGCAATTGTACGACTAATGTTTGGGCAGTAATAGCTGGTGGATGTGTTAATTGTATTAGCAATAACGGGGGAGTTATATCTGGAGGCATGAGAAATACCATATCGGGGTTCTATAGTATAATTGGAGGGGGTGTATGTCATAACGTTACATCTCCATGCGCAGGGATCGTAGGTGGTTTTTGTAATACAATTACAGGTACTGCATCTTTTATTGGTGCTGGTAGATCAAACAACGCTTCTGCTATATATACATCCATCGTCGGCGGTTGTGCTAATACAGCATCCGGGGCTTACTCATTCGTCGCCGGTGGTTCTGCCAACGA
This sequence comes from uncultured Chitinophagaceae bacterium, assembly GCA_903907815.1. GTDB lineage: Bacteria > Bacteroidota > Bacteroidia > Chitinophagales > Chitinophagaceae > CANFLJ01. Next base: position 15,260 of record CAIVPM010000116.1, read on the forward strand.
TACAAAGGGCTTTGCTAATACCTTTATCTTAGGTACAGCATTAAGTGCATCTAAAGTAAATTACACCTATGTTAATAATCTAAGTTCTCAAGGTACAGTGGTCAGTAATCCTCTAGCAGTAGCTAATTCTCAGACTGCTGCAATCGGTGTAGGTGCAATTAGTGGTAAGTTCCAAATATTCGATGCTAATGGTAACTCATTAGGGTTTGTACCTATCTATACTACTATCACATAATTTATAAGATAAATACTATTATGCCTACAATTATACTTCAACCCGAACAGTCTGTCGACATTGACACAAATACTCTTACACTAGATAAAGTAACTGACAGTTCATCTAGTCAGACAATCTCCACAACGATACCAGCTCTAGGTAGAGATATCTATCTTTGGTATGGCCCTGTAGAATATGACGAGGCTGGTGCCTGGACAAACGAATCAGCTCTTCAGAGAGCTAAAGAGCTTATTGACGCTGGTAATATTAGATTTGTTTAATATTAATTAATCTCGTAATGTAATTATTTTTTTTTATATTACAGAATTAAAAGGGTAAATATATATATGTCATATGGGTGTTAAATTTTCAGAACTGCCAGTAACTCTATCTATAAAACTTGGTGATCTTTATCCACTTGTCAGAAATAATACAAATTATACTGTAGATGCAAAATCTTTTTATGATTTTTTATCTGGTGATTCTATTATTAAACATGATAATGATTTAAATTATGTGTTAAATAATTTTCATCCAGGTAATTGGGATATTTCTTATAATACTTCTACTACATACCAAAATACTTCTGCTCAGTTAACACCTTTAGCACTTACTAATACTTTAACAAGTCAATTAGTTAAAACAACAGATTTTAATACATTAAGTTCAACATTGCTAACTCGTACAGATTATAATGTGTCATCGGCTACTTTATTACCTACAACAGTTTATAGTAGAGCTTCAGGTAATTTTGCTACCAATACTTTATTACAAAGTACATCTGCTCTGTTAGTAACTAATATTACTTTTAATAACTATCAAACATCTGTAGCTTCTTCTACAGCCACGTTATTACCTACGACTACATACAAGAGTGCTTCTAGTTCTTTTATTTCGAAAACAATGGCGTTAGCATTTTCTATAGCTCTCTAATAAATATTATATAATGAAAATTTTAATTAAAAATTATGTTTTTAATCCTGGTATAGCAAATTCTGGAACCATTCAATTTACTGGATATAGTTCTTTGACTTTAAATCAAATTCTCTTAATAACGAATACAGCTAACAATACAATAATTTACAATTTTGCTGATCCAACAGCAGGTGGCAGTATGAGTGGAAACGTTTTAAGCCTTAGTGCTAATACTTCCACTATGTCTAGTGGTAATTCTTTGCAAATTTTCATTGATGATTTTGATTTACCAGCTGACCAAGCCAATCAATTAACTGCGAATACAATATTATCATCAATTGCTGGCTTTAATTTTCCAGCACATGACTATAGAACATTAAATTATAATACAATATCAAACACTTTGACTTCTGTTCAATATAGAGTTGGGGGTGTTGGCGGTACAATCGTTGGAACAAGAACATTAGTATATGATAATAATGGAAATATCATAGGAATAGGAAAATCTTAATAAAGATATGTCATTATACACTGCTACACAATCAGGTTATTTTGATAATCCAGCTATTTGGGGTGGAAATACTCCAACGATTGGAGATTGTGTAAATGCAAATGGTAAATGTGTTAGAATTAATCAAAATGTAAATTTAGGAACAACTGGTGGGTTTTGCAATTCTGTATCTAATTCTACGTGCTCATCCGATTGGGGATTTGTTGTAAATGGTTCCACTCTTTCACTAACTGGTAATATTTTCCCTAGTGTTTCAAGAGTTTTAACATTATCTAGTAATTCTAATGTTAATTTATGTGGTAATTTGGATAATGGTGATTCTACTCCGCAAACTACAGAATATGGGTTGGGTGTTTTTAAATCCACGGCAACTATATACGGAAATGCATCTTCTTATAAAAATTCTGGTTGTTATCACAATATCTATCCGACCATTTTACAAAATAATTCAAATTTAACAATTAATGGTTGTTTATATGGAAATACCGTACCAGATTCAGGTTATGGTACAAATGCAACACTTTTTTCTTCTAATACTTCTAAATCAATAATTAATGGTAATGTTTTAATAAAAACTGGACTTTGTATTAATGTTTTTGATGAATACGTTTTTAATAATTTAAGCGTTGATTCTACATCAACTGCAAACGTTAATGGAAATGTTTTAAATGGTGGAATATCAAATTCAGGTTATGTAAAGATAAATGGAAAAGTTTATGGTACTGATGGTGGTATAGGAATTTGTAATTTATCAAATGCAACAATGTGCATTACTGGTAATGTTTGTGCATCTGTTAATAACCCAGCCATAATTTCTAAGGGTCCATGTTATGTTCAAAAATTATTACTTGGACCTAAAGGACAATTTCCGATACAGGGTAGATATATAACTGCAAATGTTCAAAATACTAATATATTAATTAAT
>CAIVPM010000117.1 GCA_903907815.1 uncultured Chitinophagaceae bacterium
AAAACTAAAATAGAGATGGTGTATAATTTATTTCGTGAATCTAATGTTCTAAAATGTGTATACTCTTTTTCTATTAAGTCGTTTTCATTCTTAAAATCTTCTGTTTCTAATTGCTTTAAAATTATTTCGTTACTAAGTTCTTGTTTTCTTATTTCTAGTTTACCTTTTTCACTTTCTGGAATTTGGCTAATCAACCCAATAAGAGCATCTGCACCTCTTTTAAAAGTTTCTTTATCAATTATATCTTCTATTCTAATATTATTGATAGTAAGAGGGTTATTTTCTGGCTCAATAACATTATTTTTTAATTCAACAGATGGGGGAGTATTTGATATATTTTCTTCATTCATAATATAAAATTTATAAATCAAATATAACAGTAAAATAAAAATATGGGAACATTCAGTATAATAAACAAGTACGATACACAGTCAAAGTGTATTGAGTATTTGGAAAGTTTAAGGTGGAAGAATGGAGTATTTTGTCCTCATTGTGGAGTATTAGACCATTATACAAAAAGAAAGCAAACGAACATCTACCATTGTAATGATTGTAACCAAGATTTTTCGGTAATGGTAGGGACAATATTTGAGCATAGCAGATTACCATTACCAAAGTGGTTTTTTATCATAATGCTAATGTTAGAAGCGAAGAAAGGAATATCATCTAGTCAGCTATGCAGGAATGCAGAAGTAAGCTATAAAACAGCATGGTTAGCAGCAATGAGAATACGTTGTGCAATGATAGAAGATATTGAATTATCTGGAACAATTGAAGGTGACGAAACATACGTTGGAGGTAAGCCAAAAAAGAACTACCTAAATGATAATAGCAATACTCAGTTATCACAAATAGCAGAAGACCCAACTAAGTTAAACATATCAAATAATAAAAGAGGTCGGGGAACATCAAAGGCAAAGATCGCTGGTATGGTTGAACGAAAGGGTAGGGTTATTTTAAAGTTGATGGATACTTTCAGTACTGCAACAATGTTAGCGATGTTAAAGCGTAATGTAGATACTACAAAATCCACTGTTATGACAGACGAGGCGAAGTTTTACAATAAGTTTGAGGACTATGTTGACCACTTTGTAATAAAGCATAAAGAAGAGTATGTAAACGGTAAGATTCACACAAATACAATCGAGGGTTTTTGGAGTATTGTAAAAGCAGGTATTAAAGGACAGTACAGAGTATTATCAAAGAAGTATCTACCTTTCTATTTAGCTGAATTTGCATACCGATACAATAGGCGTGATGAACATAAATTAATATTCGAGGACTTCATTGAAGATGCAGTAAGCGAAGAAAAATGTATGATATATTACAAGCCTATTGCAGACCCTAGAGAAATGACAAATAAGCTAACTACTCAGCAAAAGAAATTAGCTGAAAAGAACGAACATAATATGGAAGGTCGTATTCTTCGTTTGCAAAAGTTAGAGCCAGTTAAAAAGGTCTACAAAAAGAGAACTAAAAAGAATAAAAAGAAAGCAGCTTAAAATTAAACACTATGAACATATTCAAAAGAAAAAAAGAAGTAGAAAAGGAAATAGTTTATTTATTACCTCCACAATTCTATCCACCTAAACCTCCTAAGCCACTTACTTTTTGGAAGTTTTTAATGACGGAAGAGGGGAGTAATTTTGTTTCATCTGTATTTTTTGGGGTGCTGTCATTGGTGACGTTTGTATTTGCGGTTGTTGCGTTAATACTTTTATTTCATCATGCTTCGTACAACTAACCCAACAATTTATAGCAGTGATTATTAAATTAGCAATTGTAGCCCAAGCTATTATCCTAGTTGACTTAACCATGTTAACATTTGTCTTAATTGTAGACTTATGTAGGTCAATAGTAAATGCTTCAATATTAGATATTTCAATCAAATGATTAAAGTAAACTATGCCTTTATTTGATATGCTGTAAAGTCTATCTTCTTGTTTAGGAACGTTTGTTTTTGCATCTATTTTTGAATAGCTTTTAGTAAAAAATTCCTCTCTATCAAACTTTTCCATTAAGTCTTTTAATCCTGCTTCGCCATCAACTCCTATTTCAATAGCAACTCCCAAAAACAAATCAGTATAAGTTTGGGGTTTATTAATTGTATTTTTTACGAGGTATTGACAGAATTTATATTCTTGTTTTTGGTAGAAATTCATTTTCGGTTATTATGTATCAAAAATAAGGATAATTGGCACTTAGTTTGATACTAATCAATTATTGCATCTTAATAAATCGTATATTCATAGCATACAAATGAAAGCACTTAACATCATAAAAGAGGACTACCTACAATACTATATTGACAATCAGAAAGTCGATATAGATAAGCGATTCAATGAATTAACTCATGGTAGTAATGATGATGATTTTTATTTTGCAAAAGCTGCTGTATTTTCCAGTCAGATTGAGGGCAACACTATTGACTTTGACAGTTACTTAAAATACTTTCATTCAGGGATGAATAATGATGGTAAACAGTTTAATGAAATTGAGGATTTAAAGGCTGCTTACAAGTTTGCAAGTGAAAGTGAATTAAACTACAATAATTTCCTTACATCACATGAGATACTAAGCAAAAATGTTATAAGACCAAAGAAATACAGAGGGAAATTAAGAAAGGAAAAGGTAGGAATTATAAGCAATAGCAAATTAGAATACATGGCAGTAGAGCCAGAGTTTGTAAAGCAAGAAATTACGAAACTATTAGCTGATATTACTGAGCTATTAAGTAGGGATTTATCACATAGTGAAATATTCTACTATGCATCCATGATACACCTTATGTTTGAGAAAATACACCCTTTTGTTGATGGCAATGGACGTGGGGGTAGATTACTTGAAAAGTGGTTTATAAAAGAAAAGCTTGGACATAAAGCGTGGTTAATCCAAAGTGAGCAATACTACTTTATAAAGAGAAACGATTATTACAGATACCTTTCAATTGGCTTTGATTATTATTCCTTAAAAATGGAAAAGTGTATATACTTTCTGCTGCTTTTACCTATGTCAATAAAATAGCTAACTCCATATTAAATCGTGTAATTGTACATTAAGTTCTTCGTCAGTTAGTTTGCTAACTTTTTCTACTAAAACAGGATCAGCCCAAATTGTAAACGGACAATATGCAATACCTATTTTCTTACCATTTAGTACCTTGTTATAAGCAACTTCATAAGGAGAACTTACTTCAAAAGTTGGTTTTGAAATTATGTATTTGTAAATTGCATTTTGAAAGTCAAACTCATTGTGGAGTGGTTTAATTGCTTTCAATTCTAACTTAAAACTATCTGCCATTAATTCATATTTTATGAGTTCGCAAAGTATCGTAACCCTTTCATGGTAAATTAGTTTTCCCTCGTAAAGTCTATCAAGTAATTCTTTATATTCAGTATTCATTGTAAATGTTAGTATATGTTTTGTTCTTAAATCAAGACATCAAATATATAATTAAAAATATTTATTTGTTAAAGAATTTAACATTTATATATTTGCATCCTTTTATAAAAATTAAAATGGCAGAAGAGTTAGAAATATTATCGGACGAAG
>CAIVPM010000118.1 GCA_903907815.1 uncultured Chitinophagaceae bacterium
CATACTATCGGCAGTAAGCTCTATTTCATTGAGTATATGAGAAGCGAGCAAAACGGTTTTACCTTCAGCTTTTAAACTATTGATAAAGTCTCTCAGTTCAACAATACCTGAAGGATCCAGACCGGTATTAGGCTCATCGAGTATAATAAAATCGGGATTATGGAGTATCACCTGTGCCAGTCCGAGGCGTTGCTTCATGCCATGAGAGTAGGCCTTTACTTTATCATTTTCTCTGCCCTTCAAACCTACCTGTTCTATTACTTGTTCTATTCTTTTAGCCGTAATATCTTTACCGGTATAAGCACCGAGTATTTCTAAGTTCTTCTTAGCAGAAAGATAGGAATAGAAATCGGGTTTTTCTATTAGGTACCCAATATTGGACAATATTTCTTTTCTATTATATTGCAATTCCTTATCGAATACTTTAATGCTGCCACTATCATATTTTATCAGAGTAAGCAGACAACGTAAGAGTGTACTCTTACCTGCTCCATTAGGACCTAATAGGCCATACACTTCTCCTTTTTCAATGGAAAAACTAAGCCCATCCAATGCATTAAAATTATCGTATGCTTTTACTATGTTCTCTACTTGCAATGCCTTCATAAGGATCTTTAATAAATCAATTCTTTACAAATATATCTCTTCGGTCAGGATTAATAAACAAGTAAAGGGAGGTATTGTTTAAATGCAGAAAAGCAGGGAGGAGCGGTAGGATGCAAGGCACAAAGGCTCAAAGTAATACAAGGCAAGGAAGCAAGAGGCAAGGAGGAATACAAATACAAGGAGATAGGAGTTAGGAGAATACATTTAATACATCGTGAGTCTTGATAAATACAGGTACTTTTTTGGTTTAGAAAAGGCTAACAGTTCTTTGTTACTGTTAGCCTTTTCTATATTCTTAACGACTCAGGATCTATTCTACACTATATCACGAGTGTCCAAAAATGGTTACAACCACTGATTAAATTTCCTTATAAATACCGTTTTTACATACTGTGTAAGGAAGCAATAACATACCAGTATTCCTATCAACCAAGGGAAATAGATTAATGGTAATGGTTGCATTTTCAGCATACCCGCAAAAGGTGAGAATGGAATATAGATACCGATGATCATGATGATAGCCGTAAGGATAATTACCGGAGCAGTTGCCCAGCTCTGAAAGAATGGCACCCTTCGTGTTCTAATCATATGTACTATTAATGTCTGTGATAACAAACCTTCTATAAACCATCCACTCTGAAACAGGCTTTGATGCTCAACACTATTTGCTTTGAAAAAGAAGTACATCAATGCAAAAGTGGCGTAATCGAATATAGAACTTATAGGACCTATATAAATCATGAAACGGGTAATGCCAGACGCATCCCACTTCTTAGGTTTTTGTATAAACTCTTCATCCATTACATCCCAAGGAATAGATACCTGTGATATATCGTAGAGCAGGTTCTGTATTAATATCTGTACAGGCAACATAGGAAGGAAAGGAAGTAAGGCACTTGCCCCCAACATACTGAACATATTACCAAAGTTACTACTGGCAGTCATCTTGATATACTTGATGATATTGCCAAAAGTTCTACGGCCATATATTACGCCTTTACGAAGCACCATTAAGTCCTTCTCGAGCAAGATAATGTCTGCACTTTCTTTGGCTATATCCACGGCAGTATCTACACTTATACCCACATCGGCATCTCTTAGTGCAGCGGCATCATTAATACCATCGCCCATGAAACCTACGGTATGTCCTTTGAATTGTAAAAGCTTTACAACTCTTGATTTTTGTACGGGGCTAAGCTTAGCGAAAATAGATACATTGTCTATCTGTTCCAGCAAACTTTCATCACTCATCTGTTCCAGATCGTTACCCAATATAATCTGTGTATATGGTATACCAACATCGCGACAAATCTTTTTAGTTACAATCTCGTTATCGCCCGTTAGTACCTTAACAGTAACGCCTAGTTTATGTAGTGCTGCAATAGAGTCTTTAGCAGAAGGTTTAGCAGGATCTAGGAAGCCTATAAAACCAGTAAGGGTCATGTTGCTTTCATCTTCAATAGAGTAGTTCAAAGCACGTTCATCAAATTCTTTTATAGATACCAGTAATACTCTCAGTCCTTCTTTGTTTAAACGTTTAGATATACTAAGTATATTAGCTCTCACTGTCTCATCAATAGGGATTACCTTATCGTTTTCTATGTGCAACAATTTATCTTCACCTGGATCGAAAGCATGACTACAAAGTGCCAGCATTTCTTCCACAGCGCCCTTACATATTAAAAGGTGTTTACCATTCTTTTGTTTAAGAATAACACTCATTCTTCTGCGCTGAAAATCGAAAGGAATTTCATCCACTTTCTGAAAGTGTTCTTCTACTTTAAGATAATCAAGTAATTCACCATGTTCCAGTATAGCTAAATCCAGTAAGTTCTTTAACCCTGTCTGATGGAAACTATTAAGATAAGCCCATTTCAGTACCTCATCATCATCATCGCCAAAGATATTCAAGTGCCTTTCCAGCACAATCTTATCCATGGTAAGCGTACCTGTTTTGTCTGTACAAAGAATATCCATGGCACCAATGTTCTGGATAGCATTCAGATGCTTAACAATTACTTTTCTTTTACTCATTGTAACTGCACCTTTAGCCAGGTTGGCAGTAACAATCATTGGCAACATTTCCGGAGTAAGACCTACTGCAACTGCTATAGCAAAAAGCAAGGCTTCCCACCAGTTATGTTTTACCAGACCATTGATAAGGAATACCAAAGGCACCATGATCAGCATGAACTTGATAAGCAGGTAGCTTACTTTATTTACGCCTTTATCGAAGCTGGTCTCGGCTCTTTTACCAATAATAGATTTGCTGATAGTTCCGAAATAAGTGTAGTTCCCAGTAGTTACAATCATGGCCATAGCAGAACCACTTACCACATTGGTACCCATGAAACAAATATTATCGAGTTCTAAAGGCGACTTAGTATTCGCATCCGGTATAGGGAGATTTCTTTTCTCGGTTGGAATCGACTCTCCAGTAAGCATGGCCTGACTTACGAATAAATCCTTTGATTGAATAATGCGACAGTCGGAAGGAATCATATCGCCAGCAGATAAAACGATGATATCACCCGGAACCAATTCTTTAATATCAATTTCTACTTTACCACTATCTTTTCTAAGTACGGTAGCGGTAGTTTTTACCATACTTTTTAATTGTTCAGCAGCTTTGTTACTTTTAAATTCCTGAAAGAAACGAATGAGTGAGCTAATCATTACCATCACGCCCACTACTATAACCGTTTTGTAATCCTTTTCTCCTGGTTTTGCTAACCATACATCCAGCAGATAGGATATGCCTGCAATTATAATTAATATACCTATAAAAGGATTAATAAAAGCTTCAATAAGTTGTTTAATCCAGGAAGGTGCTTTTTCGTGGTGAACTTCATTTAAGCCATATTTTTCCAGCTTTTCATCCACTTCTTTATCAGTTAACCCTTCAGGTCGACTTTCAAATTCAACGAAGAAAGATACATTATCTATACTGCTTGCAAGACGAAGCTTTTTAGCAGAAATTTCATCCATACCTGTATTGGTAGGGGTGAAAGGGAACTTGCTTATTATGCTATCTTTTAATGATTGAACCATTTTCTTTTACTTTTTGGAGTTAGCTTACCTTTTTTAATCATAAATGGTTTTATTCAAAATAATAAACCAGATAGTTAAGTAAACAAGGGAGGCTTGTCTTTGTTGGAGGGGTGGGTATACCACATAGACCTAAGGTCGGCAACGACTCGTACCAATAGTAAATTAGTTATAGTTAACTCCCTTAAATTAAACTGTTTCATCAAAATCATTTTATTGTATGAACAATTTATTCTATCACTTTTACTTTTAAAATCAGCGAACTAAAATCTGGTAATAAGCCAGTAAATTATTAGTTGCTACATTATATAAACAAAAGGCCGAATGAATCAAAAGATTGGTTACGATTTTCTAAACCGCGGCAAAAGTAGCAGTTTTTGAAGAGATAGTAGCAAGAGGAAAACACTGTTCTTTAATAAATGCATAAAACCGGGCAATATTTAGAATTCTTAATAATAAAATAACGTATCTGCTACCTTCGCAGCCGGATTATTTATGTTTGAAGTAATAAGTTGCATGTTTTGAGTAATCGTCCAAAAATTGATTAAATTGAAACATTCAGACAAACGGTAAGAATCTTTTTATACTAATATGGCCAGAATAATTTGTATTGATTACGGGGGAAAAAGAACGGGCTTAGCCGTTACAGATCCGTTTAAGATAATTGCGACAGCACTTACCACTGTAGAAACAAAGGAGTTAATACCCTATCTGAAAAGATATTTTGAGCAGGAAACAGTCGAGCTAATTTTAATTGGGGAACCATATAGCTTAGATGGGTCCGATACACATGCTACTCCTTTGGTAAGAGAAGCTATTAAACAGCTGGAGAAAGCATTCCCGCATATTCCATTAAAGACTGTGGATGAGACCTTTTCCTCTAAAATGGCTTCGAAAGCAATGGTGGAAATGGGCATGAAAAAGAAGGACCGACAAATAAAAGGAAATATAGATAAAATAGCTGCTGCAATAATGTTGCAGGAATATCTGCAGTCAACCTCCTAAATTTGCGCACAAATAATACAAGAATAGCGTTATATGATTTTACCAATAGTGGCATACGGAGCAGCAGTTTTAAGAAAGAAAGCACAAGACATAAGTAGTGATTACCCTAACTTGAGCAAGTTGATTACCGATATGTGGGAAACGGTTTATGAAAGTAGTGGTGTAGGCCTTGCCGCCCCTCAAATAAATAAAGATATTCGCCTTTTTATTGTGGACAGTGCTATCATTTTCGAAAATCTTGACAAAGAAGATGAAGGGAAGTATACTGATGCACCTGGCATTAAAAAAGTATTTATCAATGCAAAAATAATTGAATACAAAGATGCCGAATGGGCGTATAATGAAGGCTGTTTGAGTATTCCAAGAATCAGAGAAGATGTAAATCGTCCAGCCACCATTGTAATGGAATATATGGACGAACAATTTGTAAAACATACTGAAACGTTTACTGGAATCACTGCCAGAGTTATTCAGCACGAGTACGATCATATAGAAGGTAAACTATTTATAGATTACCTGAAACCCTTCAGAAGAAAATTGCTGGGAGGAAAACTTAATGATATCGTAAAAGGCAAGGTGAACGTAGATTACAAAATGATATTTGTGAAATGAGAATAATTGCCGCCTTTGCAATATTGGTGTGAAAGATAGATACTGTGGATAGTGTGAAAGATAGATACTGTGGATCGTGTGAAAGATAGGTACTGTGGATAGTGTGAAAGATAGATACTGTGGATAGTGTGAAAGATAG
>CAIVPM010000119.1 GCA_903907815.1 uncultured Chitinophagaceae bacterium
ATGCATGCTTTATTTGAAAGACATAGTTATGTTTAGCTTTGAAGGTATGCTTTATTTGCAAGACATAGTTATGTTTAGCTTTGAAGGTATGCTTTATTTGCAAGACATAGTTTAGTGTAGACTTTATTGCATGACTTCTATTTTGGATGTATACAAAACCCAATGATTTAAATAGTTTTATAAACACATCTATTTTCTTAATTAAAATAAGTAGGGAACTGTAGCAGCAGGAAAATAAAGAAAGTATAAACAATTGTAGCTTAATGGCAATAAGCTTTAGCGCTCGGGTTTCGGGACGGCGCTTTTTAAGATTATATGTTGAAAAAACAATCATTAAGGTGTTAAATAAGTTGTAAAACTACAACAACTTAAATACTAACCTAATTTTTGTTCAATTATTTTAGATGACATTCGTCATGTCTATTAAACATTAAAATAAACTGATTTTATAGTTAAATTTCTATTTATTAACTTTTAGTTTTCATAGTCTATAAACTACTAATACTCAAATTAATTTCACTATACCTTAGAAACGGTTTTTATTTAACTACTTCTACCCCTTTCTCGGAACGCTTAATGATGTAAATCTTTTTATTCTCGAGGTATTGGAAGGAATGGTCTTTTCTACTTCTGGAAGCTTCTATATTAAATTCATTAAAAAGCTTGGCATCATTATCCGACAGATGATTAATAAACATCTTATCATATATAGTTAATAACTTACCAAAGTGATACATGTTTTCGTACCCTTTAAAGAACATATCACTTGGCTTGGAGATGAATTTATTTCTATACTTTTTTATCAATTCACTACAAACTGCATCTTTTCTGGAGAAATAGAATGGAGAAGAAACAATCACATTTAAACCATTGCCATACTCTACTTTATCAAAATCTTTCATGGCCTCCCAGGTAGGCATTCCAATAATTGTTGAATTATAAGTAGCTTTAATTCCTGCAACTGTTTTAACCAGTTTAAGTCCAAATACTTCATTAAGACTCGAACATATTAAGAGATTGTCTTGTGTAGAATCGAGATAAGGTTGAAGCTCAATATTCGAAAACGTATCAGACAGTTCTACCGTCTTTATTACTAAAGGCACGTTGGCATTTACATTAATCTCTGTAAAGTAAGATTGAAGGATACTCTCGGCACTTCCTTTTTTCTTACAAAGAACAATATTCTGACTAGCATGATGTTTCTGAATGTATTTATACAACTGTTCAAAATGAGTATATAAATTAGAATTCAGTAAAATAAAATAGGGGTTATTCACTACGCCCCCATCATTAGGGAAAGTAGCAGAAATTAAAGGTATCTTATTGGTTAGTGCAAAATCAGCAACTACTTTTATTTCTGTCTTATTATTAAAAGCTGCAATGATAAGATTTGCTTTAGCTAATTCACCCGACGCTATTAAAGAAGATAAGGATTGTTTTGCATTTTTAGAATCATAAACACTCACTTCCAGTTGAATTCCTTCTTCTTGAAGAGAATCAATAGCAAACATGATTCCATTGTAAAAGTCAAGTCCGGGCAACATAAAGCGAGGTAAGCTATTCATACCCAATTTTAAATCGGCTCCATTAAATGCAGAATCAAGATAAACGGGAGCAATAACTGCTACTTTAAGTAGTTTTGAAGTTTGCGCTACAGCATTGGTTCCAATAAAAAGTAACCCTATTACCAGACAAATTATATTTCGTTTCATATAGTCAATTTATTCCCACTCAATTGTTGCAGGTGGTTTACTGCTGATATCATATACCACTCTATTAATACCACGAACATTATTGATTATTTCATTGGATATATGAGCCAGAAACTCGTATGGTAAATGAGCCCAGTCTGCAGTCATTCCATCTACACTGGTTACAGCTCTTAAAGCAACGGTATACTCGTAGGTACGCTCATCCCCCATTACACCTACACTTTTTACTGGCAATAAAATGGTTCCTGCCTGCCATACTTTATCATACAAATCAAACTGCTTTAGCCCATTTGTATAAATAGCATCAGCCTCTTGCAACATCTTTACTTTTTCTTCAGTAACCTCGCCTAAAATTCTGATGGCTAATCCTGGTCCTGGAAAAGGATGACGGAATAATAATTCACCCGGAATACCCAGTGCAACACCTACCCTTCTTACTTCGTCCTTAAATAAATATCGTAAAGGTTCTATTAAACCAAGTTTCATTGTATCGGGTAATCCGCCTACATTATGATGCGATTTAATAGTCTGTGAAGGTCCATGTACACTTACACTTTCTATTACATCGGGATAAATGGTTCCCTGTCCTAAAAAGTCTATGCCTTCCAGTTTATGGGCTTCTACATCAAAGGTTTCTATAAATGTTTTGCCTATTATTTTACGCTTTTCTTCCGGGTCTGTTTTACCCGCAAGTTTGGTATAAAAATGTTCCTTAACATCAACACCTTTTACATTCAGATCTAATAGTTTATAGGTTTCCAGTACCTGTTCATACTCATTCTTACGAAGTACTCCATTATCAACAAATATTCCAAATAGATTTTTACCAATTGCCCTACTAATCAGTGTTGCAGCTACAGTACTATCCACACCACCACTGAGTGCCATTATCACTCTTTTATCGCCAATAGTTTCCTTCAGTTTAGCAACTGTTTCCTGAATAAAATTAGCAGGAGTCCAGTTACCAGCACAACCACATACCTCTAAAAGAAAATTATTAATGATTGTTTTTCCTTGAGTAGAATGATATACTTCAGGATGAAATTGCAACCCATAAAGAAGATGATTATACCCATTACTTCTAAAGGCAGCAACAGGAATACTCTCTGTGGTAGCAAGTACTTCAAACCCTTCTGGAAGAGCTGCTATAGAATCGCTATGGCTCATCCAAACCTGAGAACTTTTATCAACCGATTTTAATATTGGATCGGCATCAATAATGGTTTGCATGGTTGCCCTACCATACTCTCTTTTGTTGCTTTTATCTACTCTACCTCCAAGTACTTTAGCGGTTAACTGAGCACCATAACAAACTCCAAGTACAGGTCTTTGAGCAACAAAGTTTAATATATCTACGACAGGAGCATTTTCTTCATTTACACTAAAAGGAGACCCACTAAGGATGATTCCTTTTATATCTTCTGTAAAAGTAAAAGACTTGTGGTAAGGTATAATTTCGCAGTATACATTTGCCTCTCTAACGGCACGAGCAATAAGCTGGGTGTACTGGCTCCCAAAATCGAGAATAAGTATCTTTTCGGTCATGCCGCGAAGGTAAGCTTTGAACCGATAATTTGCATTAGGAATTCTATTCCAAGCTCCAAATGCTTCAAA
>CAIVPM010000120.1 GCA_903907815.1 uncultured Chitinophagaceae bacterium
CAATATTTATTATAAATAATATAGCATCCTTTTAAACAATCAGCTCTTATTTAAAGGCTACTTTAAAGGTATGTATATGTTACAATAATAAAATGCACTAATACATTTCAACTTAAAAATTACACTATAAAATGTATATCCTTATACCCAGTAAATTGTAGTTAGTTATCTTAAAAATGCAACCAATGTACCTTAACTTTTTTCTGAGAAATTTCAATAGATGGAGAAGGGAAATGGAACAGCGTCATTACAAAGAATAAAGTATTTAGAAAGTCGCTGTCGGTTTTAAATTTAGTAAGATCTATATCGGGTGCTATATACCATTGTCTGTACCTTTTCAACCCTTTAGCTTCCCCTGTATTTACAAAAGCACCAAACATATTCTGACCTCCATAACCAAAGGAAACGGGCAACCAGGAAGGTAGGTTTTTATCTTTAAAGAAAGAGGCATAATTAACCGTTAGCCAATACGTTTGTGGATTATAATCTTTTACCAGACGCTCTTGTTTTGTTTTACCAAAAAGTTCAT
Organism: uncultured Chitinophagaceae bacterium; assembly: GCA_903907815.1. Taxonomy (GTDB): domain Bacteria; phylum Bacteroidota; class Bacteroidia; order Chitinophagales; family Chitinophagaceae; genus CANFLJ01. The sequence continues at coordinate 530 of CAIVPM010000120.1, forward strand.
TAACTCTTACATGGGCAGCATCGTCGGGATAAGAAACCGGGTGAGTAGAATAACGCATTTGTATACGTTGTTCGCCCCATGCAAGTTCCTGCGAAATAAGCAATGCACTACCTGCCATATTGGCCAGAAAATCGCCATAGCTAAAGCCCCATTCTGCACTGTATCCATCCAGAATTTCTATGATAGCTTCGTATGCCAGTCCACTCAGTCCACCAAACCAAATGGCATCTCTTTTAGGAGCACCTGCCCACTTCCACAATTCCATACTCACCCGCCCTTCCATATAGGCCCCATAGGCATGGCTAACTTTATCTACCTGCAGCCACTCTTTGTTATCGTTGAAGAAGTGAAATTTCGACTGAGGATACTTCTTATACCATAAGGAATAAAGGCCAATCATAGCCCCCCCATATGCAATAATACTACCGCCGGCTACCATTCCACCTCTTGTACTATTGGCCGATTTTTGCCACATGCTCAACATAGAAGTACTAAATGCTGCAACACCAATAGTTGCTATCCTACCACTCCTTCTTTTTACAGGAATAATTTTAAGGGTAGAGGCAATCATTTTAGAACTATCTCTTGCTATCAGCGTAGTATCGATAGAGGTAGGGGTATAAGCTGCAACACTATCAATTTTTCCCTGAGAAAATACTCCGGTAGTCTTCCATATAAGTAATGAAATAAAAAATATTTTAAATACAGACTTCATTAAATAGTATTGATAGTTGATTGCTTTAATCCAGTTATTAATGTTGTTTACAGACAAACAAAATAAGGTGAATTAGTCTTTCTTTTTGTTTGTTTAAGGACAAATAAATACAATTTAATGCAATCTTATAATATCTTAAGTCAAATACTAACATACAAGGCCATAATAAGGCTAATTAAGCGTACCCTTTACAAATACTCGATTAATTGATTTTATATACTTTATGATGCTATAAGGATACAGAACTAATGATTAAATAAAGAATGGTATTATTAATATTAATTATAACAGTCATAATTCAAATATTAGTATAAATAATATTCAAAACACCAATACCTATCCGTCTAATGCTTCAAATAAGTATAATTGGTACAATAACGATTTTTCCATACCACAGATTAAAGCTAATCACCCCATTAGAAAGATTTCCATTAGGGCAATTAATATCCAAAATAGCAATAATTATTCGTCTAATTGTATAAACAATTATAAATAGTGTAATAATTAAATAATCATACCCCAAATGATACTTAATTGACTCAATAATTATGTTGGAAATGGTTTTATTAAGATTTTAGAAAGTATTTTGAAAAATATATTGCCTATTTAGAAAGTATTTTCTACCCCTTTTAGAGCTAAACGGGGGTAATATCATGTTTATGGTTTGATCCACATGATACTTATCAGTTAGAAGTCCGGAATCCTCCCTCATCTTGTGCAAGTAATAGAGACAATATTGTCTGATTATTACATTTAATTAATACAATGAAAAAACTTACATGGAATTTTATCATCAACACATTTTTAGTAGCTACAGTTGGTAGTTACCGGTTAGCAGTAAGAATTGCAAAAGATCATAACGATGCACTGTTTGCCGGTAAAGCGGATCCAGAAATTAATGCGATGTATTTAATCTTTCATCCTATTTATTTAAACATGCAAAATGCTTACGATTTATGGCAAGCACAAGGCGGCACACAGTCGGGAGAAACACTTGGACTTAATTTATTAATGAAACAATTAAGTCATACAAAAATTTCTGATTGGGATATAGATATTCAAGCTATATATAAACGTAAGACACCGGAGTATAAAAAATTATTACCGCACAATCGTACCCCTTTTCAAATTGGTTCACAAGACGATCGAATAACTGCTGTAGCAGCATTAAGTAAAACCCTTACAGGCATCCCTGCATTGGCTGCTTTAAAGACTGATGTTGATGCTTTTAAAATGGAAATAACTACCGGGCAGGATGTGAAAAATGTTGCCTTTAAAACCACCGATAATAGCAGTGAGGCTGTAGAAACTGCCAGAGTAAAAATGTGTAATAAAATGTTTGGTAATTATGGTCGTTTATTAGGAATAAATGAGGATAATCCTTCGGCAATTACTAAGTATTTTCCTATTAAGTTTATACATAGTTATCATCAGATATTTTTTATGCATTCCATAAAACCAGATGCAAAGTATAAAGTAGTAAAACATACTTTTCTTCCTACCGATCAATTATGGATCAGTGCTACTACCGAAGCAGGTTTCAGAGTATACATCAGCGATGGAGGGGATGGTGATTATTCTACACATGGCGTAGTAATAGTAGGCAACACCAGTGTTACCATAGAAGCTTCTTTATTGGGCAACATTGAGGTTAATAAATATTTAATGGTACAGAACCTTAGTCATACAAACAATGCTGATTTTGAAATAGAGTTTTTATAAATAGTAATACTACTCATTAAGTTGATAAAAAAAGAGCAGTTTACCATAAAAAGTAAACTGCTCTTATATTTCTTAAATAGTTATTCTGTAAACAAATTAACTCATAGTATTTAAACTATTTAAACCCGTTTAACCACTTGAACCTTTTAAACAAAATATCTTAGTAACTCATTGCAACAATTTTTGCAACATCTGCAGGCTTAATAGCTTTATGTTCGCCAAGACCCAACCAGCCTCTTTGTGTAAAACGAGCTTCTATTTTTTCAGCTGTTCCAGCATAATCAGCAGTATATTCCGATAGCTTTGTTTGTATTCCCAATGAATGAAAGAAGTCTTCCGTTTTAGCAATAGCTATCGTTGCTTTTTCTGCAATAGTTCCTTCCGTTACACCCCATACCCTGGTAGCATACTGTGCCAGCTTTTCTTTCTTAGTTTCGAAACTATAACGATAATGGCTTGGCGCAATTACGGCTAATGTTCTGGCATGATCAATACCAAACTGAGCAGTAAGCTCGTGCCCAATTGCATGTACTGCCCAATCGGTAGGCACACCCTTTTGTATTAAGCCATTCAGCGCCATAGTACAGCTCCACATAAAATTTGCAGCTGCTTCATAATCAGCAGGATCGGCCATTATTCTGGGCGCTATTTCTACTAATGTCTGCATGATACTTTCTGCAAATCTATCTTGTAAAAATGCCTGTGCAGGATACGTCATATATTGTTCCAGTACATGGGTAAATGCATCGGTAATACCATTGGCCAACTGACGCTGTGGTATAGACTTAACCACCTGAGGATCCATGATAGAAAACAATGGAAATAAGCCTGGGCCACCCATACCCAGTTTTTCCTGTGTAGCAGCATTGGTAATAACCGCTCCAGAATTCATTTCCGAACCAGTAGCAGGCAAGGTAAGCACCGTACCAAATGGCATACCTATATCTGTACGAATAGCTTTTGAAAGAATTTCCCAAGGATTATCGCCTGCATACAAAGCTGCAGAAGATAAAAACTTGGTACCATCTATTACAGACCCTCCACCAACAGCTAAAAGGAAATCAATTTTTTCCTGCTTAATGATAGCAAGGGCTTCCATTAATACAGAATACTCCGGGTTGGCAGGAATACCGCCAAATTCAAACAGGGTAAAACCACTAAGTGCTTCTTTAACTTGCTCATAAATACCATTGTGTTTTATACTACCACCACCATACAA
>CAIVPM010000121.1 GCA_903907815.1 uncultured Chitinophagaceae bacterium
CCATAAGTGAACATTTTAATACCTACAAATAACGGTAAGATACACGACAATTTAAAGAATGATTTTAATTAATAATTTGTTCAAGGTATAAATGAAAGTATCGATAGATCACTTATCAGATAATAGTCTTAATAATACCAATTAATTATAAGGGTGTTATTTGATTCTTAATTCCTCGTATAAGCTTTGAATCAAACCATCAGCAAGTCCAATTTTAGGTACATATATTTCCTCAATATTCGCCCAGCGCATTACGTTTACATAAATCTGTAATGCAGGAACAATTACATCGGCTCTATCTTCCCTCAGTTTGTAGATTCTAATTCTGTCTTCTACGCTAAATGCAGAAAGTTCTTTTAAATAATCTTTTAATAGCTCTAAGCTTAATGGTTTTCCTTCTTTCTTTTTACTGAGCGAAAATACCTTGTTAATATTACCTCCACTACCTATTGCAATCATGGGTAAAGAACTCTTGGTATTATTGCGAAGATGATCTTTCATGTCGTTCCAGTTAGCCTCTGTTACCATACCTTTTAATAAACGAATAGTGCCTATATTGAAAGATTCTTTATAGCGTAGTTTCCCGTTGGAAAAAAAGGTAAGTTCAGTACTGCCACCACCAACATCAATGTATAAGTAGGAGTGTTCTTTATCCAGGTTTTCAGCAATATGATTCTGATAAATATAAGTAGCTTCTTCATCGCCGGATATTACATTTATATCAATGCCTGTTTCTGTTTTAATCTTCTTTAAAACTTCCTCAGCATTGGTAGCATCTCGCATGGCACTGGTAGCACAAGCCTTCAAACTCTTTACATTGTATACATTTAATAAATGCTTATATGCTTTGATGGTTTGTACAATCATGTACTTTTTATCATCAGATATTTTGCCGTATTCAAATACGTCAAAACCTAATCTGAGTGGGACTCTTACCAGGTTTATTTTATTGAATTGTGTCTGGCCTTTATCATCTATTATTACATCGGATATTAATAACCTTGCTGCGTTACTTCCTATATCTATCGCTGCTAATCTCACGCTTTTAATGTTTTATTATATAAATAATTGTATGTTTCTACTTGTGAACGAACTTTCTTTTTAGTAACTGTTTTTACATAATCATTAGACAAGTTATTATCCAGAGCTCTTGCTTTAACATTATCACTCAATTGGATTTCCAGAATATTATTTATTTCTTCTCTAATTGATTTATCCAGAATAGGTACTGCAGCTTCAACTCTATGGTCAAGGTTTCTTACCATCCAGTCAGCTGAAGAAGTATACATAATCTCTTTACCTTTATTATAAAACATCATCACCCTGCCATGCTCCAGATATTCATCTACAATACTGATAGCTTTAACTGGTATTGGGAACTTCTTATTTTCCATTTTAGCACAAAAAATACCACGTATAATCAACTTAATTTCTACACCAGCTTTGGCAGCTTCATATAGTTTATTAATCAATATCTTATCACTAAGTGAATTGGACTTTAAAATGATGCCTGCTTTTTTGCCAGAAGTGGCGTTTTTGATTTCATTCTGAATAAGTTCTAAAATCTTAGCACGCATTGTTATTGGACTTATCAGCAATGTTTTACATGCCTTTAAAGGAGTATTGCCATTCTTCCAGTTTTCCAGATAACTAAAAATTTTGTTTACGTCAGCCATTATATTTCTATTGGCTGTTAGTAGACAATGGTCACTATAAATACGGGATGTTTTTTCGTTAAGATTACCTGTACTTACAAAGCCATATTGAATAATTTTCTTATTAATCTTCTTTTTTATCACACAGACTTTAGCATGTATCTTCATTTTAGGAACACCCAGTAGAACTTTTACCCCTTCTTCTTCCAACACCTTTTTCCATTCAAGATTCGCTTCTTCATCAAACCTGGCTTTCAGTTCCAGCATAACGGTTACTTGCTTGCCATTGCGGGCAGCATTTACTAAAGCGTTTACTATTTTAGATCTTTCAGCTAATCTGTAAGCAGTAATTTTTATTGATTGTACATCAGGATCCATTGCCGCTTCCCTTAGTAAATCTATTACAGAATTAAATGAATGATAAGGAGAGTTAAGCATTATATCCTTCTTCAATATCACTTCCGTTACTCTACTGGTGTTAACCAGTTCGGGATGTGTAAAAGAAGATCGTCTTTTTGTACGGGAATGTATCACATCGGGGAAGTCCATAAAATGTCTGTAATTATGGATCCTCCCTCCTGGAATAATATTGCTGCTATGCGTAAGATCCTGTCTGCGTATCAGGTATTCCAATAAACCAGAATCCATTTCTTTGTCATAAACAAAACGAACTGTTTTCCCTTTCCTTCGGTTTTTTAATCCTTTTTCAATTCTCTCTACAAATGAGCTTGCTACTTCATTATCTATATCTAATTCAGCGTCTTTTGTTACTTTAAATATATGTGAGGAAAAATGATCATACTCAAAATAAGAAAATATATTAGGTAGATTAAACCGTATAATATCTTCCAGTAACATGATGGGTTGAACACCATTTTTTACAGGCAATAAAACAAAGCGACCAACAACACTTACAGGAACTTCTATCAATGCAAACTTCTGATGTAATGAGGATTCTTTTTTTCGCATCACAACTCCCAGATAAATACTTTTCTCCCTTAAGTAGGGTAGCTGAGGGATGCTCTCTATCATTAGCGGAATTACATTGGAGCGAACCTTCTCATCAAAATACTGTCTTACAAATAGCTGCTGCTCCTTGGATAACCTTTTTTCGGTAAGAAAGACAATCTTGTGCTCTTTTAATTCTTTTACAATGCCTTCCCATATTCTGTTAAACTCGTTCTGATGGCGTAAAACTATAGATTGTATCTGATCAAGAATCAATTGCGGATTCTCCTCAAGGTGCATGTTTAATAGCTTCCTTTTTTCCGAGAACTCTATCATTCTCTTTAGGGTAGCAACACGTACTCTGAAAAACTCATCACTATTATTAGAGTATATTCCAAGGAATCTTATTCTTTCTTTTAACGGAACACTAGGGTCGTTGGCTTCCTGCAAAACTCTTGCATTGAAACTAAGCCAGCTGATGTCTCTCGGGATAAACAATTTACTCATAATGCATTACTCTGTCGAATGCTCCAAAGATAATAAGTTGCTGCTTGACTTCAGCTTAATTGTTTACTTATTATAATAATGGAAAATTAATATTATTATTGCAACCTGTATAGAATAATTGCTTATATAAAAGTTGCTTTATGAATGTTAAGAGTCGTTTAACTGCTATGAGTTTTCTCCAGTTCTTTGTGTGGGGTGCATGGCTGATTACTATTGGAACCTATTGTTTTAATGCTAAAGGATGGACTGGCGCTCAGTTTGGTGCTATCTTCTCTACCTTGGGCTTGTCCTCTTTGTTTATGCCTGCTATTACAGGTATTATAGCAGATAAATGGTTAAATGCCGAAAAGCTCTATGGTATTTTACATATATTTTATGGCTTGATATTGTTTTTTGTACCAAGGGTCGATGATCCCAATACCTTGTACTATGTGGTTTTCGGCGCTATGATTTGCTATATGCCTACCATCTCTTTATCAAATTCTATTGCTTATAATATTCTTAAAACCAATGGCTACGATGTTGTAAAAGAATTTCCTCCTATTCGCGTTTGGGGAACTATTGGTTTTATTGTAGCTATGTGGGTTACCAATCTAACGGGTAGTAAGGCTAATGCCAATCAGTTTTATATTGCTGCAGTAGTGGCAATTTTGTTGGGAATTTATTCTTTCACATTGCCTAAATGTCCTCCGCAGAAAACTATTTCAAAAGATGCAGGTATACTGGAAATGCTGGGGTTAAATGCCTTTAAGTTGTTCGCCGATTCAAAAATGGCATTGTTCCTTTTCTTTTCTATGTTCCTTGGTGCTGCTTTACAGTTAACCAATATGTATGGCGATTCTTTTTTAAGTGACTTTACCAAGATGCCCGAATATGCTGATTCATTTGTAGTTAAATACTCTACTATCATCATGAGCATTTCGCAGATATCCGAAACATTGTTTATCCTTACAATACCTTTCTTCTTAAAGAAGTTTGGTATCAAGAATGTAATGGTCTTTTCAATGGTTGCATGGGTATTACGTTTTGGATTATTCTCTTTCGGTAACCCTGCCGAAGGTTTATGGATGATCATCCTTTCTTGTATAGTTTACGGTATGGCTTTCGATTTCTTTAATATCTCTGGTTCATTATATGTAGAAACTACTACCGATTCTAAAATAAGGTCCAGTGCACAAGGGCTGTTTATGATGATGACCAATGGTATTGGAGCTTATCTAGGCAGTAAGGTGAGTGGCTATGTAATTGATACTTATTTTACCACCGCTACCGGAAAAGACTGGCATGGTATATGGCTTTCTTTTTCTATCTATGCTTTGGTGCTGGCTATTTTATTCCCAATTGTATTTAAGTACAAACATAATCCAGATGCTGCCGTAGCAGTAAACCATTAACTATTTCTTTATTATTCATACCAGGCACCTCAGTATATAAATTATACTGAGGTGTTTTGTATATAGTTATTTGCAGTTCACATATTACTTACTACTTAAAACTTACAACCTAATACTTCTTCATCATTATGTTCATTTGTTTGTCATCTTTTAATGGCTATTCCATAATATCATTGAAGGAACTGACTAATATCATAGGATGTATGAATATTATATCTTTCTTTTGATAATCCTTTTATGAAAAGGATAGATAATTAGACAGTTAAATTAAATAATTCAAACAAAATTGTTCCATTACTAAAGATTGTTACTATGCCACATCAAATTCATTGCAGTTTAAATTATCATTTCCTTTCCGCGGTTAATCTGCCAGTATTTGCAGATAAAGTAAAGACTGGCGTGTTTGGTAATCCTAAGAATTTCGATCCTTCCAAAGAGCCTTCATTGCCTATTACTGAAGCCGAATTATTGGTGCTTATTGCTGCCGAGCAACAAGCTTATGCTGCTTACAAACAAGGTGGTTTATCGCAGAAAGCCCCTTATATTGTTGCCCGTAAATTGCTGGTATCAAAACTCGATTTGTTAGCAGGGTATGTAGAAGTAGTAGCTGCCGGAGATGCAGGCGTGATTGCTTTAGCTGGTTTCGAGCCTACTTATTTTGGGGAAGCTGGTAAACAAGGTTTGCTTACTGCCCCTGTCGAAGTTATTGTTGCTCACGGTACTGTTGCAGGTGCTATCAATGCAGAGTGCGAGTCTTTTGGTTCTGCTCATCAGTATGGTTGCATTGTTACCGAAGCGCAGCCACTTGCTAAAGATATCACTATCGATGCTGCTGGGCATCTTATATTGCCTGCAGGTCAGGGGTATAGAATCTTCTTCGATCTGAATCATAATCGTAAGAAACATTTTACCGGACTTGCCAAAGGGGTTGATTATTATTTTTACTTTTATGTAATCAACAATAATGGAGTAAGTGCTTTAAGTAAAGCGTTTACTATTAAGGCAAATTAATTTATTTTTAATGAAGAAGCCTGTAAAGTCTTAATTGATTTTGCAGGCTTTATTATGTGTACTAATCGGCAATAAATCATTGGAGTTAATTCCGCTATATAAATTGTTTTAATATTGCAGCATTCCAATTGCTTATACCTGTAAGGTTTATTAAACCTTACAGGTATATAGATAGAATGTATATTATTAATTATTACAATTCTCAACATGAAAGTAGGCATTTTAGGAGGAGGACAATTAGGCAGAATGTTGCTTCAGGCGGCAGCTAATTACGAAGTAGAAACCTACGTGTTGGAGAACGATGCTAACTGCCCTGCTGCTCATTTATGCCACCACTTTGTATTGGGCGATATTACCAGTTACGATAATGTATATGCCTTTGGCAAAGGGCTCGATGCTATTACTATCGAAATAGAAAGAGTTAATACCAATGCCTTGTTGCAGTTGGAAAAAGAAGGAGTAAAGGTATATCCCAGTCCTGCTGCTATTAATATTATCAAGAATAAGATTACCCAGAAAGAACTATACAAGGAACATCAGATTCCTTCTCCGGCCTTCGTGGTTACACAGTCAGCAAGCGAGCTGCACAATCACCATGATTTCTTTCCTGCTGTACATAAAATAGGACAGGGAGGTTACGATGGAAGAGGCGTGCAGGTTATTAAAGATCAACAGGATATTGCACTTGGTTTCAATGCTCCCTCTGTACTGGAAAAGATGATAGATATACAGAAAGAAATTGCCATTATTGTAGGCGTAGGGACCGATGGAAAGAATGTGCTGTTTCCCCCAGCCGAAATGGTGGTAGATCCTTCTTTAAATCTGTTGGATTATCAGTTGTCACCCGCCCGTTTGCCTCAGAAAGTTTTATGGAAGGCCGAAGCGCTGGCACTGGCCGTTGTTAAGCATTTAAATAGCCCCGGACTCTTTGCTGTCGAGCTTTTTGTAGATAGGAACGATGACGTGTGGGTAAACGAAACGGCTCCTCGTGTGCACAATAGTGGTCATCATACTATCGAGGCTAATTATAGCAGTCAGTACGATATGCTTTGGCGGATAATGCTGCAGTATCCTTTGGGCAATAGCAAAGAAATATTGCCATCTGCCATCGTCAATCTGATAGGGGAGGAAGGCTTCACCGGAAAGCCTGTATACGAAGGACTGGAAGAAGTACTAAAGATGCCCAACACCTTTGTACATATTTATGGAAAAAAAGAAACCAAGCCCGGTCGTAAAATGGGACATGTAACCATTATCAGCAACGATTATGCCGATCTTACCTATAAAGCCAATAAGATAAAACATACCTTGAAAATAAAAGCGTAAGAAGGACGGTAGATAGGAGTAATTATCAATTTTAAATCATCCATTATCAATTGATTTTGGGCGTTCCGCTGAGGCGGCCGTTGCAGCCCTTCCTATCTTTCCTACCACTTACAGCAGCATAATTTTAATACTAGGTTCAGAGGTGGTAGGAAAGGATATTCCCTGCTGCAACTAACGCGAATACAAATACATTAATTTTTTGGTTATTGTTCAGACGATTGGCTTTTATCGTCAGACCTATAACAATTTTAGCTTAATAAGAAACATTTTTCCCTCTCTGCCTTTAAAACTGCTTGTTAGCAGCCGGTAGAAATATCTACTTATTTTTTGTTCCTGTTTTAAATATAAATGATAAAAATATAATTGAAATTAAGTTTGAAGTAAAGTAAAAGATTAGGTTAGCAATAATTTTATTTGAATATATATCGTAGTCTGAGCCATAAATTATTTTCAATATACTTTCAGTTGAAATAAAACTAATTAATAACCCTGTAAAGCTAAATATGAAAGAAATTATAACACCTATTTTAATGGTTGATTTATTTTTCAAATATGGGAGTATATAAATAAAAGAAAAAAA
>CAIVPM010000122.1 GCA_903907815.1 uncultured Chitinophagaceae bacterium
ATATTTCCTATCCAGATGCCATATAAACCACCAATTAGCTCATTTTCATGCCAGGCTTCAGCAGAATGGGCAAAACCAAATTCATGAAGTTTACAATATGATTCTATGATGTCGTCATTAATCCAGGTGCCATCCTGCCCTTTTCTATCTACTCTTTTGCAGGCGGTAATAACTTTTCGGAAACAGGTATTGTAGGTAAAACGGTAAGTGTTTTTGCTGAGCAGCATTTTCATGCTCTTACTTACCTTTATCTGCTCGGGGTAAAGTACAAATCTTGGATCTGGGCTCCACCATAGGGGAATGGCTCCGTCGTACCAGGGGAATATACCATTTTTATATGCGAGTAAGATTCTTTCGGTAGATAAGTCGCCTCCTATAGCCACCAGACCGTCTTCATTTGCTTCAGATAGTGGAGGAAACCAAAGTTTTTCATCCAGGATATGTAAAGGCATATTGATTAATTATAGTAAAAGCACAAATTAATAAGCGAGATTACTGGCATTACCTCATTCAACATTCAAAACTCAACATTTAAAATAATAATGCTAGGTCATCTCCTCTACAGTAGCATTAATCCCTCTGTCGGTTATTCCTTCACAAAGCGTTTTAAGCTTATCATAATCGCCTTGCTTTACAGCATATTTCCCTTTAGTATGAATTAAAAGGGCACATTGTTCTGCTTGTTCAATAGTATGACTACATATGTCTATAAGGGTCTCTATTACCCAATCGAATGAGTTTACCTCATCATTCCAGACTATTAAACTGTAACTGTGCTTAGAAGAAGTCATAAAAGCTACTTCCTCATTTTGCCAGGGCTTATTTGCCATATTTTCTACCCTCGTTCTCATGCTGCGAAAATATGTTTTATTATAAAAATACCCAACAAATTAATTAATAAACGCTATTAAAAAAGATTGGCCCCGATGGAAATCGAGGCCGCAACCAAAACTAACTGCTTATGAGAAAAATTATAATTATGTATATTTTACTATCTATTCAGTTACAAAAACCATGCCTGTTTGTAACCCTTACATATAAATAGACTCAAGTAAGTATTAAAACGCTTAATGGGATTTGTTAATTTTTTCTAATGAATTTTGCAACATGGTTGATTATTGTCATCAATCATCCGTTTCATTTAACTATTTTTGCGACTTTCTATATATAAAATGAATGCACCAAAAAGATATTTAATCACTTCTGCGCTGCCTTATGCTAATGGATTGAAGCATATTGGTCATCTGGCAGGAGCTTATATTCCAGCTGATATATACGTAAGATACCTCCGTGCTCAAAAAAGAGATGTAGTTTTTGTTTGTGGTAGCGATGAGCATGGTACCGCAATCCCTATTCAGGCAATGAAAGAGGGCACCACCGCTCAGGCTATCATCGATAAATATCATCCGATAATAGAGCAGAATTTCAAGGATTTAGGGGTGTCCTTCGACATATACCACCGTACTTCATCACCTTTACACCACGAAACTGCCAGAGAGTTCTTTACAGCTTTGAACGAAAAAGGGGATCTGGAAATTAAGGAATCAGAACAGTATTTTGATGAGGAAACAAAAACTTTCCTTGCCGACCGATTTATTAAAGGCACTTGTCCAAACTGTGGCAGCGATAATGCCTTTGGTGATCAGTGCGAGAAATGTGGTAAAAGCCTTAGTCCCGACGAGTTAATTAATCCTGTCTCTACCTTAAGTGGTGCTAAACCTGTTAAAAAAGGGACCAGTCACTGGTACCTGCCTTTAAACAGACATGAAGATTTTCTGCGTAAATGGATTCTTGAAGAACATAAAGAAGACTGGCGCCCTACCGTTGTAGGACAGTGTAAAAGCTGGATAGATGGTGGCTTAATGCCTCGTGCCGTAACAAGAGATTTAGATTGGGGTATTAAAGTGCCTGGCAGCGATTCAAAAGTATTATATGTTTGGTTCGATGCACCAATTGGATATATTTCAGCAACCAAACAATGGGCTGCCGATAAAGGGAAAGACTGGAAGCCATACTGGTATAGTGAAGATACTAAACTGGTTCATTTTATAGGTAAAGATAATATCGTTTTCCATTGTATAATTTTCCCGGTAATGTTGAAATTGAATGGTAATATTCTTCCTGAGAATGTGCCTGCAAATGAATTCATGAATCTGGAAGGGGATAAGATGAGTACCAGTCGAGGTTGGAGCATTGAAATGGATGATTATATCAACGACTGGATTAAAAAGGAAAATGGTGGCGAATCCCTTGCAGATGTGCTGCGTTATTACCTTACACAGATAGCGCCTGAAACTAAGGATAGCGAATTTACATGGAAAGGTTTTCAGGATGCAAACAATAGCGAGCTGGTAAGCATCTTTGGAAACTTTATCAATAGAACCTTTGTATTAATGCACAAATTATGTGCTGGTAAAGTGCCTAAGTTCCACAACGATATTGCCGATGATATTGATAAGAAGCTGATGGAAGATATTAAAACAGCTTCTGTAAAAGTGACTGCATTGCTGGAAGAATATAAATTCAGAGATGCCATGTTCGAGGTTATTGATCTGGCTCGTAAGGGTAATCAATATATGCAGAAGAAGGAACCTTGGATATTGGTGAAGACATTAAACGAGAATCCGGATAATCAGAAACTGATTGATAACTCCTTACACCTTTGTTTGCAATTAACGGCTAATCTTGCTATTTTAATCAATCCATTCCTGCCATTTACAGCTAAGAAAATGCTATATATGATGAAGGTGGTAGAAAAGATGCTGGATTGGGAGAACGCTGGCAAATTAAACTTGCTAAGTGTGGGGTATAACCTAAGGGCTCCTGAATTATTATTTAGAAAAATAGAAGATACGGAAGTGGAAGAACAGATTGCAAAACTGAAAGCAAAAAGTGAAGCGCTTAAAGCAGAAAGCAAAACGCTGAACGTAGAAAGCGTTGAGCCTTTAGCGTTAAGCGTTAAGCCTGAAATTGTATTTGACGATTTCGCCAAAATAGACTTGCGAGTAGGTACTATTCTTACAGCAGAGAAAGTAGCTAAGGCAGACAAACTTTTAAAACTAACTGTTGATCTTGGTTTCGAAACTAGAACTATTGTTTCTGGTATTGCATTTCACTTTAATCCTGAAGATATTATTGGTAAACAGGTTACAGTTGTTATCAATCTTGCTCCAAGAAAAATGAGGGGTATCGAAAGTAATGGTATGATCTTAATGGCAGAAGATAAATCGGGTAAATTACACTTTGTAAATCCTGATAATAAAGTGGACGATGGTTCTTCTGTAGCATAAGAACGTTTTACGGTTAAATAGTTTAAGACGTTTAACGGAATACAGGGAGATAGGAGGTAGGAGTGAGGAAAAAGGAGAATACATTATACAATGTTCTTGTGGATTCAAATAATTTAATTTATAAGATATTAAGTTCCTGTTGGGTTATACTGACAGGGACTTTTTTTATACGAAGTTTTGTTGTTTTTTATCGAAGTCATTATTATTGTCATCGATTTTATTATTATTCTAATCGATTTTTAAATTATTGTCATCGATTCAGTAATAAATCGGATTAAAAGGTTTTAAAGTGGCATGTAAAGCATTATTATTCGTGCTGTAATCGTTATTTTTCTTTCTGTTTTTGATAATTGCCGCGATGATTTTCTTTATTGGCGATACGTTTCCATTATTTGCCAATACGTTTTGATTATAAGGAATTATGGTATTGATTTAGGGCATTTTGTTGACTGTAAACAACTGGATGGTATGCGTAAAGCATAAAAAACATCTGTTTTTCCTTATGTTAATATTGTCATTAAAAATGTTGGTATTTAAACCTCAATATTTCTTATTTATATAATTTAATTTCAATTCATATAGATTACTTTGCGTAATTAATAATATAGCAAACAGTTAATACAATTATATATGACTAAGAAAATATTTAATTTTTTTGGAATTTTAGTGGTAGTAATATTATTACTCCTGTTCACTATCCCTTTATTATTTAAAGGAAAGATTACCTCCATGGTAAAAGATCAGGTTAACAAACACATCAATGCTGCCGTTGATTTTTCGGCCGTGAATGTTTCTGCTTTCAGACATTTTCCTAAGCTTTCTGTGGCTATCGAAAACTTAAGTGTGGTAGGTAAGGATGAATTTAGTGCAGATACTTTGCTCTCCGTTAGCAGTTTTGATTTGTCGGTAAATTTATGGTCAGCAATTACGGGTGGTGATATTACTATTTATAATATAGATTTAGATCAACCAAGGATTCATGCTATTGTTAATAAAAATGGTTTGCCCAACTGGAACATCGCCATGCCGAGTACCAGTACGGAGACCAGTACCGAAAGCAAACCTATGAACATG